>JBAXRT010000026.1:0-27761 GCA_037131065.1 bacterium
CTAACTCACTTCTACACGCTACCTTGTTGCGCCTGTTATGAAGCAAATGGGATGTGGATAGGCGAGAAAGTGATGCGTGTTATATGATTGGTTTATCAAAAACATTTTTAGTTTCAACAACATAGCCCAAATAATTAAATATAGGCCGGCCGGCTATTTATAAATCTTTCCCCTCACAAACTGCTCAACCTCGTTTAATCGAATCCCATAATGTTTCAGTTTGTTATAACATGATCTTATGGCCTTGTCCAGTCCGGTTTCTGCTGCGGTAATCTTATCGGGCACATTGTTAAATTCAAGTTCTTCCTGGGTGTAGGTTCCGTTGTTCAGCCTCACCAGGTCGATCAAAGTATAATTCATTGGTAGCTGGATTGTGCGAAGGATCCGGTCATTGGGAAAAAAGCAGGTTTCAGCAGAAAAAGAAAAGTTCCCAAGTGTAGCAGTGGATGGTGAAAAAGACATTTCAATCTGATCATTGCTTTCTAAATTCATAATTTTAAAGAACTGGATGAATGGAAATGTAGCTTTAGCGGCGCCGGTCGCAACACAAGGAACCGAAAAAAGGGCACCAGGGACGGCAAAGGTGGCCTTGGTCGACGTTACTGTTAATTCGCATAATGATATACTGGTCCGGGTATGATCTTTGCCATAAGCGGCCTTAAGGTGTTTCATGGTCTCAAGGACCTTGAGACGGTCGGCTGTGAAATGTACCATAAAACTGTATTTTTACGGAAAGGTAGTAAGTTATGGCAAATTAATGGCTTTGATAGAAAAATATTTTCTTGGTGTATGTTTGAGTTAAAATCATTATTATCATTGAAATACCAACAAGAATCTATGTAGGAAAGAAGTCAATAAAATAAAGATTTAGCGTTAGCTGAACCTGTTATCGAAAGCAGCCACTTTTAAATACCACAGGAAGTAAGCATGACGTCGCGTGAAAGCGTTAGCGTTGCTTATTTGTGGTAGGGTCCGTGGCTGGACCTCGATAACGGTAAGTAACTGCCTCACGCTGTTTTTTATTCTAAAGAAGTAAGATTAAACGGAAACAACGATGGCAATCTTTACACCCCGTGGGCTTAAAATTCGATTACCCATCGAAGTAGCATTTACTTATATTGCAAGACTTTACCCCAAGTACACAGCGTTTCAAGTATTAAAAACCACTGAGGGTATTGAATCACTACCAAGTTTTTTCGGTTTCTTTACTGGGCTTTATGTTTTCATTGGTCAATTTTCTCCGACGAATATTGCAGTTGTTGTGGGCTTAGCAACACTACTTGCAGGCATCATCAGTGCCGGGGGGCTTTTTTCACTTATTCCCTATATCACGCCCCTTTTTACTGGCCTTAGCTATTTGAAAGGTTTTGGATTTTTTACGGGCGCAATAATAATATTAGGTCTTTTGATTGTGGGCTGGAAAGGAACACTCTTTTACTTTATAGGACGATTTATTGCATAGTTTCTTGTTTATCTTATTGATACTATCCAAATGAGACTAATTCATAATAAGACCGGACTAATAATTACTGCAAGTGAAAGAAATTTTTTTAATGCATATAGATTGCATGCTTCAAAAATCGGAGTTACAACAGATCTGGAAATACAAGATGGGGAAGTTAAAAGCGAAAAATGGAAACTCCCCCTTACAATATTGCAGTTAAAATGGCCAGTGAGAGTTGATATATTGGGCTGCGACGCATGATATGACGTGTCACTATGAAGAACCATCTATTGGGAGTGATTTTGTTACTTTTGCTTGTACTGGCGGTGCCGAAGGCACAATAACTTTTCCTAATACTTCTGTCTATCATTATGTTATTGAAGGCGCTGACTGTAAAACAATATTTTTCCCCGATTATGGGTATAATTCCAGTTGGGGTACAATTATTTCCAATAATCAAATTGATGGTATAGAATCGGACCTTTGGGCACAATATTGTTTTCGTATCCTGCGATAGCTTTTTATCTGGTGTAAGGTGGCATCTGATTCATACGGCTACGTTTTAGAGAGGACTTTGTTCTATAAAATTAAGTGTGAACAACAAAAGTTACAGGCATGGATCAGTGGAGACCAGGAATCCCAATGGCATCTTCCTCAATCTCACTAGCTTTGCCATCTTCTGGTCATCGACGGAATACTCCTCTCCATTCGAGGGGAACCTGAACCTCTCTACACAGGCGAGAACGTCTACCGTGTCAACACCTTCTACAAAACAAACGGTTTTTCGGTCCGCTGTTTAAAAGATTGAGTGCGCGTGAAGCTGCGAAGGGCGGGCTTTTTGTCAATGGGTTTTTTTGCCCTTCGTCAAAAAATTTCTGCTTTGCCTTCCGGTCAGGTGAGGAGAATGAAGATACGAATCATTTTCTGTTCTTAGCCATTACACGGAATTACCAGCCATAAAAATAAAAACCAAAATGTAAGATTGATTGAAATAATGTCTATTTTTGTAATTACAATGTGATTATAAAAACGAAATATATGCAAATATCAGTGATCGACATCGGAAATTCCAAAGGGATCAGATTGACAAAAAATCTATTAGAAAAATATGACATCAGAGATAAAGTTGAATTGATTCTGGAAAAAGGCCGGATTATTCTAAAACCTGTTTCAAAGCCAAGACAAGGTTGGGAAAAATCATTTCAGGAAATGCATGCAAATGGCGATGACAGACTTTTGATCGATGACATCTTTAACGACGAAAACCTTGAGGAATGGAAATAAAACAATATCAAATTATTATCGTCAATCTGGATCCCACAGTCGGAAGTGAGATAAGAAAAACAAGACCATGTTTGGTCATCTCACCCAATGAGATGAATAAACATTTGAGGACCATAACCATTGCGCCGATTACATCGAAGTCCAAGGATTACATGACGAGGATTAAATTTGAACTCGAAGGGAATGCTAATTGGATTGTGATTGACCAAATTCGAACGATTGATTTGACAAGGATTATAAGAATTATCGGAGAACTCGATACAAAGGAAATTAAAAAAGTCAAATCAATTATTAAAGAAACCTTTGTAGATTAACAATCTACGGCTGGTCTTGGTGCGTCACTACCTCAGATCAAAGATCTCCACGCTTTTGTAACTACCAATCTTCCGTTTAAGATAGGGTTCCAGTTTAGGATTCCTGTGAAAGCTCGTATCTAACAACACCAGGTACTGAACCTGCTGGTTCTTTAAAGCGGCAAACCGCTCCTCTTCTGGAAGGGATCCGAAATAGAAATCGGTGAATCCTTTCTGGTCCATCAGGTACAGCGAGGCGTTGATAGTAACATCGGGCGTGCAATAGACAAGGTCGTTGCGTTTTATTCCTAGATCACGGAGATAAGGATTTATGGTTTCCAGCGGCTGGTAGAACTTTGAGCAGTAATCGACCCACATTACCCAGCGGGTTTTCATATCATCCGAGATAAAAAGACTTTTTTGTACGTAGGGCTGGTGCGGGTAGTACTTCATGCGCGACTGCACCGAGGCAGTGTAAACAATAACAAGGACACCGGCCAGGACGATCCCTTTAAAAATAACATTTTTGAAAAATCGGGGGTGGTTTCTTTTCAGCATGTCGAGCAGCGCAATACCGGGGAGAGGCATAAAGATCAGAAGGTTGGTAAGGTAGTAATCGTGCACGTTGAATACCTGGAAGAAAAGAAGGATGAAACTAACGGCCCCCAGGAACATCAGGAGGTTGAGAAACAGCAGATACCGGTTCATCTTTTTGAGGAAGACAAAGAGGGAGAGAAAAATGGCAAGGTTGATATATAAGGCTGTTTCTGAAAAAAATGCCGGCAGCATCTCCTTGTGAAAGCTGGTCCATATGGCGCTCCTGGCGGCGGTGTCCATCGCCCAGACCGGCAGGATCCCCTGGAGGAAGAGCCCGGCCAGGTTGTGGCTGTTGTAATAACGGGCATAACTGTACCAGGCGAATATCACGACAGCAACCACGAAATAGGGAATAAGCAATGCAGGCTGGCTGAACCACGACTTTTCCTTCCTGCGAAAGAGCAGGATATAAACCTGGATGACAAGGAATGCGAAGAATATCATCATGGACGAGAGTTTGATAAGTCCCGCCAGCAGGAAAAAGAGGAACGAGATCCAGTACCACTTTTTCTTTTTTAGAGAATAGGCTTTCCAGTAAAAATAAGAGGCGATCATGGCAAGTCCCAGGGCCGGGGCATCGGCCAGGAATGTGTTGGTATAAAAACCAAGGACCGGCGAAGTGAAGAGGAAAACAGGAATGAGGATTGCCCAGAATGTGTCATCCAGCATCTCCCGGGCAAACCGGTAAAGACAAAAGAGTCCTGAAAAGACGATAAGGACATTGATCAGCCGGAAGATGAATTCATGGTGTCCGAAAACCTTCCACAGCTGTGCAACGGAGAAATAAATAATGGGAAATTCGCTGATCGTCCTTCCGTCCTTGGCCTTCTCCCCTACCCAGTGGATCGCCGGTTCGAAGAAATTCCGGTCGTCCATGTAATAGTTCATGGTGATTGAGAGGCAATCGGCCTGGCGCCATAGATGATGATAGCTGGGGCGGTGGAAAAAGATGCTGTGATATCCGTACAGGAATGCTACGACCAGCAATACAAGGATAAAAAGAAGATCACTTTTACGACGGCTCATGGGGAAAAATAAGTTGGAAAATTGTGTGCTTATGGATCACAAAAATAGGAAATTGGGAAAAACGACTTAATTTTATTGGATTATAAAAACTTCATCCCATGAAAAAACTCGCAATTTTGATTGTGCTTGCCTTGCTGACAGGCTCTGTCTTTATGACTTCCTGCAAACAAACCAAAAATGAACCCGCCTATCAGTCGGCCGTTGCCGACACCATCAATGCGCTGATGGCAGGGATCATCGGGTATTCCGAACAGGTTAATGCCGACTCGGCCCTGAATCTGCTCAGTGACGACAGCGCCGCACTCTTCATTTCAGATCGGATGTACTTTTCGAAAACGGGCATAAAGTCCGCGATGAAGAATATCTACAGTCAGATCAAGACTCAGAACATTGAAATGATCCATTCCCAGGTCCTGGTGCCTGCACCCGGTTTTGCCGTCTGGATTGGATACGGAAAGGACGGTTACATCACCAAAGAAGACCGGGCCATCTCGACATTTCTGTGTGAAACCTGGATCTGGGAGCGGAAGCCAGAGGGATGGAAGGTGGTCCATTCCCATGAATCGATACTTAACCTGCCCGATCCGGAACAGCAGGCACTGGTTGAGGCAGCCGTTGACAAGCTTGCCAAAGAGATCGCTGCAAAGCCGCTTCCTCCTGCCGGAATGTTCCCGGTGCTGAAGGAATTCCTGAAAAAATACCCTTCGATATACGGAGCCGCTATGGCATTCGCTCCGACAGAAGCGGACGGAAAGAAACAACTGGCCTCACCCTATATCTACCGCAAGAAAACCGAATTTGTAGAGGTCAATCTCGAATCGGCCTATGATTACACCACCGATGAATGGTATGCCGAACCGGTAAGGCAGGGAAAACCCTTCTGGTCCAATCCTTACTATGACGACGGAGGCGGCGGTGTGGTGATGGTCACTTACTCAGTTCCTGTTTTTAACACAGAGAACAAACTCATCGGAGTGGTCACCAGCGACCTTACGCTGGAATAGTTAGAAAATATTGCCAATGCCAATGTAGAGGCCGCTGCTGCCATCCTGCTTTTTCCATGGCCACGCATAATCGACGGCAATGATGAAATTGTCGTTGATGGCAAGACGCAACCCAAGGCCTGAACTCATATGCAGGCAGTCGGAGGCGGCATTGAAGTAGAACGACTGCTCATTTTCAGGGATCGTGTTCGTATAGATCTGGTGAGGTTGCACGACCATACCTCCGTCCATAAAGGCAGTTAGGCCAAAGTAGACATTCTGTTTGAGGATGATGGATTTGAAAAATTTCCATCTCAGTTCAACATTGCCGAAAACAACCCCGTCGCCCACGATCCTGTTGCGGAGAACCCCGCGGATGGTCTTTGCTCCTCCCAGCCCGTCGGGCTTGGTGGTGAGTGAGTATGATGAATTGATATAGGGCAGGACGTAGTAAGGGACGCTGCCACCGATCGTTCCCTGGTAACTCAGCTGGTACGCAGCGATCAGTTTTTTCTTTACGATCGGGATGAACTGGCGGTGCGTGAGCGCGATCCTGAAGAATGCATAGGGGTTGTTCCCTAAGAAGGTCGGGGCGGAGAGGAGAAGCGCCTCCGACCAGAGCCCGCTGTTCGGTGCCGCTTCATTGTCGCGCGAATCGTATACAAGTCCCAGCTTCAGGTAGATCACATTTCCGCCGTTCTTCTCGTCAGGACCTATCAGCCCGTACTTTACATACTGATCATACAACAGGGCAGTATCGGGAAGCTGGTTTTCCTCATTTTTCCCTTTATTGATCCGGCTGATATCGACGGTGGCGGTTTGAAAATTGAAAAAATTGATTCCGGCAAGCCACCGGAATTTCTGTGTGAGGATCGGTCCCTGGAGATCAGCCATAAGCCGGAACATCTTCCGTTCATGCTTATAGAAAACCCTTGAGATGTAATCCTCCGAACCCTGCTTCGTGACAGAGGAGATGTAGTTTGCCTCATAACCGTTGAAGCCGTAAAAATCGAGGGCACGTTCGGTGAGATAATCTATATCGGCCGTGATCCTTATCTTTCCAGGGAGGAGGTATTTTGAATCATAGAAGAGCTGGTAAACGGCGCTTCCCTTGGTGAACCATGAACATTCGGCATAAATTGTATGACGATATTCGGGATAGGTGGTTCCGTCGCCATAGTAAAAAACCTGGCCAAGCGCCCCGAACTGAAATCCCTGGTCGGCATCATAGGCTACAACTGGCAGAGCCGCCCAGGTCCATCCCTTTCTCTTCTTCTCTTTTACAGGGAAGTTCGACGAATCGGCCTGCCCCTTCAGGCTGGCCTGACCAATCAGTAACAGGCTGATCAGAATTAGAATAGGTCGTTTCATGCTCCTGTTTTTTCTTTTTTTCCGATGATCTGGACAATCACAAGGGTAATCACAGAGACTGCGATGGAAAGGATGGCCAGATCGGCATTGTCCTTGAAAAATTCCATGGGACTTTCCTGGAAGGCAGCAATCCCAAGGAGTACAAAAACATAGGCCGTCCCTGTTATAAAGCTGGCCAGTGCTGCGCTGCTCTTGATCTTCCAGTGAAAAGAGGCGATGGCAGCCGGTATGATCGTGAATCCCACCCCGGTGATAAAGACGATTACGGCTACAAGGTCGCGGAGAAAATAGGCTCCCAGGAAACTCAGCCCGGTGAAGCCAAGGATCCCTGCCCTGGTGATCTGCATCCTTCTCTTACTTGAAGATTTCTTCCCGGCAAGCTTGTCAAACCAGTCAACGGCTACGGAGGAGGCGAGTACAAAGATCTGGGTGTCGGCGGAACTCATGATGGCGGCAAAGATCAAAATCAGAGCGGCCCCCAGGAGGCGGTCGGGCATCAGGAGGGTGAGCCCTTCGGCAAAGGCATCCTTTGCCTCGATCCCCTCGATGTGCATGTGGGCAGAGAGACCAACCAGCGTGATGGCAACCCCGGTGATCACAGTGAAAAAAGCAGCCCCGATGAACCCCGCCTTCACGACCCCGTCCGATTTTGCCCCGTAAACACGCTGCCAGTATTCGGCTGACTGAAAGATGATGAAAATTCCGAAAACCGTGAACCCGATGGTCATCCCGATATTCATACGTGAAAAATCGACAAGCTCGATCGCGAACGACCGCTTATCTCCTATCATAACCACCCCTAGCAGGATGATCATCACGAAGATGACCATGTACTGGAAAATATCGGTTCTGATCACGCTCCTGAAACCGCCGGCAAGAAGGTAGGTTGCGATGATCGAGCTGGAGATAAGCAGCCCGGTCTCATACGACCATCCGCTGATGTTGGCCAGGATGCTGCTCCCCGCGATGAACTGGTTCAGCAGCATCCCGAGGTAAACCAGGATAAGTATAACGGAGGAGGAGAGACCGACCTTTTTTCCGAACTTGAAATAGAACCAGTCGGAAAGGGTATAAAATTCACGCTGACCGCTGTATTGCCGAAGTTTTAACGCATAGGGGATGAAGACCAGGAACCCGATGGCCGTCCCTACGAATACAGCGATGGCCGAGATCCCGAAACGGTAGACATAGGCAGTATAAGCGACAAGCGCCGCTCCCCCGATATAACTTGCAACGACTGAAGTGACAAACCCGACGATCCCTATTTTCCGGCCGGCGATCATGAAATCGGAGTGGGTTTTCCTGCGGGAGGCGATCAGTCCTATGGCCAGGCATGTGAGCGCATATAGGGCCAGCAGGATGATGTCAAAAGGACAAAGTTTGCTGTCTGGAAGATCTTTGAAAAGGAAATCCATACCTGAAAGGATCTGCAACAAAGATAGTATAATAAGGCTTTTTTAACTGCAGGATTAAAATTGGTTTTGGGGATTAAAATAGAGAGGTGGCAAATAAGCAACGCAGCGAAACAGAGAAGTTGTTAAATTTGAATCCGTGCATCTTGATGAAGTTTGTCGAAGAATTGATGATGTTTGACGAAAAAATTATTTCCGGGGGAGCGGTTGGTCGTTACTTTGCATCACCAACACTTAAACTGAGGATATGAAAACAAAAAACATTTTAATACTCCTGGTATTTCTCTTCGTGATGCAGGGTTGCCTGGTCAAGTCGCTCCACCCGTTTTACACCGATAAGGATCTTGTATTCAAGCAGGAGCTGGTCGGCAAATGGACGGACCTCGATTCAGCCACCTGGGTGATCAGCCAGCATAAGGGTTTTACAGGGCTTCTAAAAGATGATGCCCCTGTAAAGGCTTATGACATTACATTTACCGACAAAAAGGGAACATCGAAATTTGTCGCCCACCTTTTTACCCTTGACTCACAGTTATTCCTGGACTTTTATCCTGATGAGATCAACACAGGAAATGATCTTGGCAACTATCATCTGATCCCGGCCCATTCCCTTGCCAAGGTGAAAATCGAGGGCGGAAAGATCCTGATCAGCTGGTATAATGAGGAATGGCTGGTGAAACTCTTTAATCAAAACCGTGTGCGTATTGCCCACGAAAGGATTCCCTACGATCCGGATGATCATAACAGGGATAATTTCCAGGTCATTCTTACGGCCCCCACAGGGGAACTGCAGAAGTTCATCATCAAATACGGAAATGACCCGCAAGCCTTCAAAAATGACAAGGATGATTTGGGTTATACCATCCTTCTGACTAAACAAAAAAGCTGATGAAAGGGTCCCATTTAAAAAGAGTGATCAGAAACCGGGTAGTGCAGCACCTGGTTTTCTGGATTCTGGCCTTCTATGTGCTACTCAGGATTTTCACCACCGCTGAAGACCTGCTGAAGATCGATCTTATTTATACGACGATCTTTATCCTGACAATGCTGCCCGGGCTATACGTGAACCTGATGATCCTGATCCCGAATCTGCTCAGCCGGGGCAGGTACATCGCTTTCATACTCCTTCTTACCATTACAATGCTCCTCACGGCGGCATTGAATTTTTTCACCTTTTCCTACCTGATCGATTACATTCTTCCCGGTTATTATTTTATCTCCTATTATGACTTCATCGACCTGATGAAATTCATGATAGTCATGACTTTTGTCACCACCCTGCTGAAATTGTCGAAAGGCTGGTTTCAGCTGTTGGAAACAAGGAACCAGCTTTCCAGGCTTGAGAAGGAGAATGCCGAGACAAAGCTGCTCGCCCTTAAGAGCCAGATCAACCCGCACTTTCTTTTCAACAGCTTGTCCGGGATCTATGCGCTGGTATTGAAAAAGGCTCCGAACGCACCTGAAGTGATCTTGCGCCTTTCCGATTTTCTCAGGTATATCCTTTACCAGGCATCAGCTCCTTCGGTGAGCCTTTCCAGCGAGCTGGCAGCCATGAGAGATTATGTGGAACTTCAGAAACTCCGTGCCGGTAAACAATCCCTTATTACTTTTGAGATAACGCGTACAGAGGACGATCGCCAGGTCGTTCCCCTCCTTTTCCTGCCCCTGATTGAAAACTGTTTCAAGCATGGCATAAAGGGAGAGACAGGACCGTCGTTTGCCACGATCCGTTTTATCGCTGGCCAAAAAACAATCACAGGATTTTTTTCAAACAACAAAGGAAAGTCGGAAGAGCCTGTTGACGCCTCCTTCAGCGGCATCGGACTCAAAAATCTCCGGGACCGCCTGGAGATGATATTTCCGGGACGGTATGATCTGAAGATTGATGACCCTGAAAATAGTTTTACCGTGGAATTAACGGTCCCATTATATGAATAAACTCAAATGCCTGGTTGTTGAAGACGAACCATTATCGCAGGAGATCCTTGTTTCCTATATCTCGGAGGTTCCATCCCTGGAACTTGTCCGGGTGTGCAATGATGCCATTGAAGCCGCTGAGGTCCTCAGGACAACACACATAGATCTTTTATTCCTCGATATCAATCTTCCGAAGATATCCGGGATTCGTTTTCTGAAGACGATTGCCACGCCTCCCATGGTGATCTTTACGACCGCCTATCCGGAGTTTGCAGTAGAAGGCTTTGAGAACGATGCCGTCGACTATCTTGTAAAGCCATTCCCCTTCGAGCGGTTCCTTAAAGCAATGAATAAGGCTGCTGAACGCGCTGCCCTTCTCACTGGAAGAACAACCGGGAATAACCAACGTGCTGATGTGCCATACGGATTTCTCCTCCTTCGCTCCGACAAACGTGTTCACAAGGTCAATCTTGCCGATATCCGCTACCTGGAGGCCACAGGAGATTACATAAAAGTGTACCTCGGTGACCGGTGCCTGGTGATTCATGAAACCTTTAAAAACATGATCAGTCAGCTTCCGGCCGCACATTTTATCCGGGTTCACAAATCATTTATTATCCCTATCCAGAAGATCAGTTACCTGGAAGGGAACCAGGTGAAGATCGATGATAAGCTGATCCCGATCGGTCTGGTTTATAAAGAGGAGTTGATGAAACGGCTGAGCCAGCTGCCGGGCTGAAAGTGATTCTTATTCCCTTGATCCCTTAGGAGAGAGGGCCGGGGGGGGATGTGATCTTTCCGTACTTTTCTATCCTGTAAATAATGAGTAAAATCATTCCGGTGATCAAAGCGCTTCCTATGATCAGGAAGATGTTATTGGTCGATCCGAAGTCCTCATACCCGGAGGAGATGGCCCCGCGGTTGGCCAGGAAGGCGACGATGACAGCCGACGCGTTGTTGATGAAATGGGCAAAGACCGGGATCCAGATTGATCCTGTCCAGTAAAAAAGGTACCCGAACAACACGCCCAGCATCATCCTTGGAAAGATACCGTAAAACTGCATGTGCATGGCTCCGAAGAGCAGGGCGCCAAGAAAGATTGCAATGTGGATGTTTTTGGTCCATTCGGCAAAGAGCCGCTGAAGGAGTCCCCGGAAGAGAAACTCCTCCCCGATGGCCGGCAGGACGGCGATCATCAACAGGTTGACAAGAAACCCGCCCGTGGTTTTGACATTCATAAAAGCCTCCGTGAGCCTGGCAGCCTCCTCCTCCGTCGATTTCATCCAGTTCTCCATCCCCTCGAGGAACTGCGGCAACTTCATCCCTTCATTGACCGCCACCATCCAGTTCACAATCGGAAGGGCAGCGAACATAATGGCAATTGTGAAAAGATAGATGATTGGCCTGGAAGGTTTATCTATCCTCAGGTATTTCAGCGTATTCCTTTCAAAAAAGAAGCCTGCAAGAAGGGGTGGAATAATAAAGAGCCCGATCGATTGGACAATCTGGAGATATTTCAGCAGCGAAATGGCCTGGGGATTGGAATAGTCAGTGAGAATTTCCAGGGAACTGAAAAGATCAACCCCGAAGAGAGGCCCTGCAAGCAGGAGGCCTATAAGAAAGGTTACAAGAAAAGAGGAGATGATCAGCAGGATGGAAAAAACGAGGCGAGTGACCGGTGACTGGTTTCCCAGCAGGGCATTTTTCATGAAGGAGAGTGAATTTGCTAAATTTGTCGCTAAAATAAGACAATTTGATCAGGATCGGAAATATAGAGATGGGGGAATTCCCGCTGATTCTTGCACCGATGGAGGATGTTACCGATTCTCCCTTCCGGTCGATCTGCAAGGAGTTCGGAGCCGATCTGCTCATCACTGAATTCATCTCCTCTGAAGGGCTGATCAGGGAGGCGGAGAAGAGTACCCGTAAAATGAAGTTCGAACCGGTGGAGCGGCCCCTCGGGATCCAGATCTTCGGAGCCAATGTTGATGCAATGGTCAGGGCGGCCGAGATTGCAGAGGCGGCTGCCCCCGACTTCATCGATCTTAATTTCGGATGCCCTGTGCGGAAGGTGGTGATGAAGGGTGGAGGAGCCGCCCTGCTGCAGGATATTCCAAAGATGATCGCCATGACCGTCGCTGTGGTGAAGGCAACCCGCCTGCCTGTGACAGTAAAGACACGGCTCGGCTGGGATGAAAACCATTTGGAGATCGTGGGTATCTCAGAGCAATTGCAGGATGCCGGGATCAGCGCCATCAGCATCCACGGACGGACCAGGAACCAGCTCTATGGCGGGAAAGCCGACTGGACCCTGATCGGAAAAGTAAAGGAGAACCCACGGATGAAGATCCCTGTTTTTGGCAACGGGGATGTCGATTCGCCAGAGAAGGCCCTGGAGGTAAAACAGCGCTTTGGGGTCGACGGGATCCTGATCGGCAGGGCTGCTGTGGGAAATCCGTGGATCTTCCGCAACACGCGCCATTTTCTTTCACACAATTCTATCTTACCTCCACCGCCGATAGATGAACGAATAGAAGTCCTCAGGACCCATATCAAAAAATCGGTGGATTACAAAGGTGAATTTTACACTATTCTGGAACTGAGGAAATTCTATTCAGGATATTTCAGGGGAGTTCCGGGATTCAAACCCTTCCGGATGAAACTCGTTACAGCAAAAAGCATTTCCGAAATCGAATCTATTCTGATTGAGATCGGGCATATTTACTCCCCATCTCCTTCAGGAGAGGGGGCCGGGGGGTGAGGTGAAACAACCAGTCAGTACCTCTTCGTCACAATTTCCGAGAGCTTCTTGAATGCCCTGGAACCTGTATCCCAGAAATGCCTTTTCTTCAGAAGATCGAGGTATTCGGAAGCATCGTTCAAGGTCTCAAAGCCACCCAGGACCTCGATTGCATCATTATATTCCCTAAGGTTCCCGTCAAAAAGCTCATTGATGAACATGAATTTTTCATTGATCCCGATGGAGCTTTTCAGCTCGCGCGATTTTTCCGGTGAAACTTTCGGCCCAAGTGATTTGTCGCGTGCTTCCCTGAGCTTTATGCTGAAGGTTGGTTCTTCGCCGGCAAAAAGATCTACATCAGGGGGTTTTGCCGGTTTCCTCGAGGCCGGTTTAGGCGTGACCTCCTTCAGTATTTCGGGTTCGGCCGTCTTCTTTGGTTTCTCCGGCTCTGGCTGCGGCGCTTTCACAACCGTCTCCGGAACAGGCAAAATTCTCTTTGCCTCAGGTTGGGGCTCAGCGTGGTCGTATAACTTTCTCAGCCTGTGCAGGTCCTCATAAAATTTCCGGACGTTGTCCCTGATGATGTCATACTCGATCCGTGGAATCTTTTCGTCATAGCCCCTGAGAATTTCGAACTGCTCATTGATCGCCTCAAGTAAGGCCTGAAGTTCGCCCTTGATGATATCCTTGTTCATGGGTTGATCCTTGTCGGTAACTTTGCTTTTTTTGTTGCTATAAAGATACTACTTTTGTAAAGATGCATCACGATGCGTCTTTACCACTTTTTACAGGGACAATGCTGATCGAGAAAAACAAAGCCATCAACCGTCTCGGCTGGATAGAGGTCATCTGCGGATCGATGTTTTCGGGGAAGACCGAGGAGTTGATCCGGCGGCTGAAACGGGCACGGATAGCAAAGCAGAAGGTGGAGATCTACAAGCCGAAGATCGACGTCAGATATGATGAGATCAATGTCGTTTCACACGATGAGAATTCCATCCCTTCCACGCCGGTCGAGTCGGCCTCCCAGATCCTGCTCCTTACCAACGATGTGGATGTGGTTGGCATTGATGAAGCCCAGTTTTTCGACAGCGAGCTGGCCTCTGTATGCAATACCCTGGCAAACCAGGGGATCCGTGTGATCGTTGCTGGACTTGACATGGACTTTCTCGGGAACCCTTTCGGGCCGATCCCGGCTTTGGCTGCAATTGCCGAGGATGTGATCAAGGTGCATGCCATCTGCATGCAGTGCGGCGACCTCGCCAGCTATTCCCACCGTACAATCTCCAGTAAAAGCCTGGTGGTGCTTGGCGAAAAGGAATCCTATGAACCCCTGTGCCGCCGTTGTTTCCTGGAAAAAACCGGAAACCCGTCCTGAGGTTTACGGGGAAATTCACATTTTTTCTGTATTTTTGCCAGGCTTTTCCTCCGGGGAAGCAGGTCATCATTACAATCAATTAAAATTTAAAACCATGAAAAGAGTATCATTTCTTCTGTTCATTTTTGCAATTTTTATTAATCTCTCCGCCATGACTCAAACAAAACCAGACCAGAAAATCGTTAAGTTCGTCATTCATACCGATTGCGGTGATATGAAAGGCATCTTATATAACCAAACCCCGCAACACAGGGATAACTTTGTGAAGCTGGCCAAACAGGGCTATTTCGACGGGCTGCTGTTTCACCGTGTCATTAATGGATTTATGATCCAGGGAGGTGACCCCAACTCGAAAAACGCAAAACCGGGACAGCGTCTTGGTAACGGAGGGCCGGGTTATACCGTTCCTGCAGAGATCAATCCCCAGCTGTTTCATAAAAAAGGCGCCCTCTCCGCTGCACGCCAGGGTGATGATGTAAATCCACAGAAGGCCTCCTCCGGATCGCAGTTCTACATTGTTCAGGGGAAAGCCCAGAACGGCTCCCAGATGGATGCGCTCTCTGCCCGCAGCGGATTCAAATACACACCGGAAATGAAAAAAGTGTATGAGACCATCGGGGGAACCCCTTTCCTGGATGGACAGTACACCGTGTTCGGTGAGATCACTGACGGACTCGACATTATCGATAAGATCGCAGCCGTTGAGAAAGATCAGAGCGATCGTCCGGTGAAGGATGTGAAGATGACTGTTAAAATTTTGGAATAAAATTCAATACCAGAAACCGATTTCCATTTTCCGATTTCTAATAACCATTTACCAATGACCGATAAAATCCAGCATCTTCTTAAAGAGATCAGCGAACTCAGGGCACAAAGCCTTGAGGAGGTTGAACAGCTCCGGCTGAAATACCTTAGCAAGAAGGGGCTGGTATCGGTACTGTTTGATGATTTCAGGAATATTCCATCGGAGAAGAAAAAGGAGGTCGGCGCTCTGCTCAACCAGCTGAAGCTGAAAGCCCAGCATCAGATCGAAGAGCTCAAAGAGAGTTTCAGCAAGAGTGAAGAGACCACCCCTACGGGACAGGATCTTACCCGGCCCTCGGTACGTTTCGAACCGGGCAGCCGTCATCCCCTCTCGATCATCCGCAGGGAGATACTTGATGTCTTTGCCAGGATTGGCTTTACAGTGTATGAAGGACCAGAGATCGAGGATGACTGGCACAATTTTTCCGCCCTGAACTTTCCGCCTGAGCATCCGGCAAGGGATATGCAGGATACCTTTTTTATTTCACGGAATCCTGATATTGCCCTTCGCACCCATACCTCTTCTGTACAGATAAGAGCCATGGAGACGCTCCGGCCACCCATCCGGATGACCTTCCCCGGAAGGGTATTCAGAAATGAAGCTATTTCAGCCAGGGCTCACTGTATCTTTCACCAGGTTGAAGGTCTGTACATTGATAAAAATGTATCATTCGCCGACCTGAAGCAAACGCTGATGTACTTTGCCAAGGAGATCTTCGGTGAGCAAACCGAGATCCGGCTGCGCCCATCCTATTTTCCATTCACCGAACCTTCGGGTGAGATGGATGTCTCCTGCAATATCTGCGGGGGAAAAGGCTGTAACATTTGCAAACACACCGGCTGGGTCGAGATCCTCGGCTGCGGCATGGTTGATCCGAGTGTCCTGGAGAATTGCGGGATCGACAGCAAGGTCTATTCAGGATATGCCTTCGGTATGGGGATTGAACGTATCACGATGCTGAAATACCAAGTCAGGGATCTTCGGCTATTCTTCGAAAACGACATCCGTTTCCTGAAACAATTTACCGGTGCGATATAACCTCTATCCCCCGTCCCCCTACCCCGGTTGGGGGAGGGGGTGCAGGGGGTGGGGGCTGTCAGAATTTGTTCCGCCTGAATAATTTGATAAGCAGCCAGAACCCGATGAAACCGGCAAGGACGAAAACGATCGTCCCGACCCAGCGGGTGTGTTCCCACTGGGATATAATGGATGCGCCAATGATGAGGGCCGCCAGGACAATAGCCACCGAGACGCGGTTGCTCGACGAATCGATATGCTCCATAAGGGGTTCAAAGCCCTTTATCTCGATCTGCGTCTTGAACCTGCCTTCGTTAATCTTCGCCATGATCTCGTTCAGATCGGATGGGAAATCCTTCAGGAATTTATAGTACTCCATCAGGGAATCAAAGATCTCCCGGGCAATCTGTTTCGGGCTAAACTGCTTTGCCATCAGTTCGATGGCGTAAGGACGCATCTCGTTGGCAAAATCGATCGCCGGATTCAGTCCGATAGCCACCCGTTCGATGGCCATCAGTGCCTTGACGAGGAGATAGATGCTTGGAGGGATCCTTAACCCATAGCGGATCAGGATGTCGACCGATTCGTTCATTACCTTCCCGAAATCCATCTCCTCTATTGTCAGATACTTGTAGTGGGCCAGCATCTCTCCCACCTGAAACTCCATATCCTTGAAGCGGGCAAAATGGCGCTTTCCCGAGACCAGCAGCAGGGCCTCTGTCATCTTATGGGCATCCCTTTCAAGGTAACCCATCACATATTTCCCCAGGAAATTCAGGTGTTCCGCCCGAAGTGAACCCATCATCCCGAAATCGATGAATGAGAGGACATTTCCGTCCAGCACAAAGAGATTGCCCGGATGGGGGTCGGCATGGAAAAAGCCGTGGGTGAAAATCTGATCGAAAACCAGCCTTACCGCCTTGCAGGCAAGCAGTTCCGGATTATTCCCCGAGGAGAGGAGCGACTCCATGTCGCTCACCTTGACCCCCCGGATGTATTCCTCAACCAGTATCCTTGATGTTGTATACTGGGAGTAGACCTTTGGGACCCTCACATCGGGATCTGCCTCGAAATTGTGGTAGAATCTTACGATGTTTGCTGCTTCATGCCTGAAATCAAGCTCCTCTTTGATTGTCTTACCGAACTCCTTCACGACACCGTGGATGTTGATCGCTTCAAGTTCGGGGTTGCCCTTCTGCATCCGGCCTGAGAAGTAGTTCATCAGGTGAAGGTCGAGTTCGATCTTCTTATCGATCCCGGGCCTCTGGATCTTGATGCAGACCTCCTCCCCGTTCAGCAGCACACCGCGATAGGTCTGGGCAATGGAGGCGGAGGCCAGCCTGGTCTTGTCAAACTCTCTGAAAATCTCGCCAACAGGGCGCCCCAGCTGCTTCTCGATCTCCTCAATGGCGACCTCATCGGCCATGGGCTGGGCTTCATCCTGCAGCTTCTTCAACTCTTTCCTCAGCTCCTCAGGAACTATGTCGGGCCGGTCGGCAAGAATCTGTCCGAATTTTACGAAGGTGGGGCCCAGCTCCTCGATGGCCATCCGGATCCTCTCCCACTGGTTGTAGCGTTCGATCCGGGCCATCCGCTTTTTGGTAATGAAGTACTTCCCCATTCCCCCTTTGCTGACCCAATCGCTCAAGCCATACTTTACAATGATCCCTATGATCTCTCTGGCCCTGCCAATCTCATGAACAGCAAGACCAATTTTGGAAATCTTCACCTGGCAATATATTTAACCCGATTATTTTACTCTCTTCTTCTTTCCTGTTACAGGCTTTTTTTCAGCAATCACCTTTGACTTTACCGGGGTCTTGCCGGATGCTTCCAGCTTTTTGATCCGTTCCTCAAGTTTTTTCATATCGGCCCTAACGGGAGCGTTCAACTTCTCAAGGGCGGCCTTGACAAGCTCATGTACATTGGCTTCAAGGTTCTTGCGGGTCTCATCCGATTTCTGGACCAGGTAATCCATGACCTTCCTGGCCTCCTCCTTTGTGAGATTGTGCTCCCTGGCAAGGTCCTTGGCTGCCTTGGCAACCTTTTCGGTGGTCATAAAGGCATAATCCACGCCCTTATCGATCTTCTGTTTTAATGACTCTAACATGTTTCCCTCCTATTTTTTAGGTGAAATGTAACGGATTTTTGATTCTTTTTTAATGTTCATTAGATGCAATTCAAGATCAGTCAGGAGATTTTCAAAATTTTTAATCGTAGAAAACTTGATCTCAAAGCAGGTGAGCACCTGCTGGATCTTCTTGATTGAAGCAAGCAGGGCATCCAGCTGGGTTTTTTTAAAAGGCCCCTCTACCAGCAAAAGGAAATCGGCCTGTTTCAGTTCCGTAACCAGTAATGATTCCTGGCCCCGGTTGGATAAAAGGTAATAGGTGTTGAACTGGTCTTCGTCGCGGCAAAAGTAAAAAGAGAAACTATCGGGCTCCCCAGTGGCAGCCATTGTCACAACAAAGTCTTCCAACTTCCCGAACCCGAGCTCAAGTTCATGATTCAGAAGAAAGGAGAGCCTGTAGTCTTTAATGTGACAGGAGATGCCGATGAGGGTAAAAACAGCCGGTTCGGACCGCGTCTCTATATGGAACTTCTTTGCCATTGCTGCAGAAGGTCGGTTCTATACAAAAATAACCTTTTCTGCGGCAAAGGTCAACTATTCTCGCCGTTTATTTTTTGCCAGGCTTTTTCTGAGGCAATCTGTTCCGCTCCCTTGATCGAATAATCCTGGCCCCTTGAAACGGAGTTTGAATCAAGGACCAGCTCGACGATATACTGTTTTTTATACCCGGATCCGACCTCTTCAAGAACATTGAATTGTACCTGCTTCTTCTCTTTCTGCGCCCATTCGATGATCTTGCTCTTGAAATTGACCTCCTGGTTCACCAGTTCATCAATGTTGTAATACTGGGCAATGACGCGGTCGAGGAGGATCTTCTTTGTGAAATTATATCCTTTATCCAGATAGATTGCGCCAACCAGGGCCTCGAAAGCATCACCAGAAAAGGAGCGGAGAACCGCGTTTGAAGAGGCATCGAGCTGGATCAGGCTATCGATCCCCATTTTCTGTGAAAGTTTGTTCAGGGTGGTACGGCTGACGATCTTGGAACGCATCTCGGTAAGGAATCCTTCATCTTTGGTAGGGAAGGTCTTGAAGAGGAAGTCGGCGGTAACAGCATCGAGGATGGCGTCACCCAGGAATTCAAGGCGTTCGTTGTTTACCCCAAGTCCCTGGATCGTCTCCTGTGTCATCGATTTATGAAGAAAGGCGAGCCGGTAAAGGTAGATGTTGCCGGGCCTGAACCCAAAAATATTCCGGATGGCTTGCCGTAACTGTTTATCTGAAGTAAGCGGGAATGGAACCGATTTTGGGGACCGGAACTTCAAGGGATATTATTCAAAATATTTCTTAAATATGACGGTGGCGTTGTGACCGCCAAAGCCGAAAGTATTGCTCAGTGCGAAGTTCACCTTCCGTTCCTGTGCCTTGTTAAAAGTAAAGTTCAGCCTGGGATCGATATCCGGATCATCGGTAAAATGGTTGATCGTGGGCGGGATAATGTCGTTCTTCACGGCCAGCAGGGTTGCAATGGCTTCAATGGCCCCGGCAGCACCGAGGAGGTGACCGGTCATAGACTTCGTGGAATTGATATTCAGGGTGTATGCGTGCTCCCCGAAAAGCCCGAGAATGGCCTTGGGTTCTGCAATATCGCCGGCAGGAGTTGATGTGCCGTGGGTATTTATATGGTCGATGTCCTCCTTCCGGATGCCAGCATCTTCAAGTGCGGTCGACATCGAAAGGATGGCGCCTAACCCATCAGGATGCGGGGCCGTCATGTGGTAAGCATCGGCTGATAAACCACCGCCAGCTACCTCGCCATATATCTTTGCTCCACGGGCAAGGGCATGTTCAAGCTCTTCAAAAATCAGCGCACCGGCGCCCTCTCCCATTACAAAACCGTCGCGGTCCTTGTCAAAGGGCCGTGAAGCAGTGGCCGGGTTATCATTCCTGGTCGATAAGGCATGCATCGCGTTGAATCCGCCAATTCCGGCCGGAGTAATGGCCGCCTCTGATCCGCCGGCAATGAACATATCCGCTTTATTCAGCCTGATATAATTGAGTGCGTCAACAAGACCGTTTGCAGAGGAAGCACAGGCTGAGACTGTTGCGAAATTTGGCCCCCGGAACCCATATTTCATCGAAATATGCCCCGCACAGATGTCGGAGATCATCTTAGGAATGAAAAATGGATTAAACCTGGGGGTCCCGTCCCCCTTGATCCAGTTCGTAACTTCGTTGATGAGCGTATCAAGTCCGCCGATCCCCGAAGCCCAGATGACCCCGATCCTGTTGGTATCAAGTTTACTTACATCCAGCCCTGCATCCAGAATCGACTGATCAGCACAAACGATGCCGAAGTGAGAGTAAAGGTCATACTTCCGCACCTCTTTCCTGTCGAAATAGTTATCAGGGTTAAAATCCTTAACCTGGCAGGCAAACTGAGTCTTGAACTTTGAAACGTCAAACCGGGTTATGGGTCCTGCTCCGCTGACACCCTTAAGGAGGTTGTCCCAATACTCATTTACCGAAATCCCGATCGGCGTAATCGCTCCAAGACCAGTTACAACGACTCGTCTTAATTTCACTGGATATAAGTTTTTAGTTCATTGGTTAACGGAGAACCCCGCAGAGCGGGGTTAGATTTCTTTTTCGGAGGTAGGTCGTAGTCGTAAAGAGCAGATCCACCAATGAAACGAATTGCCTTACTTAGTATTGTTCTCGATATAGGCAATGGCTTCACCAACGGTACTGATTTTTTCAGCCTGATCATCGGGAATGGCGATATCGAATTCTTTTTCGAATTCCATGATCAGTTCTACAGTGTCAAGAGAGTCAGCGCCAAGATCATTCGTGAAGCTGGCTTCCGGGGTAACTTCACTCTCATCAACACCAAGCTTATCAACGATGATAGCTTTAACTTTTGCTGCAATGTCAGACATGTTTCAATCTTTTTTGGTTAAACGGACTGCAAAGAAATGAATTTTATTGTTACCCACCAAAATTATTTAAGATTTTTTAACATTTTATGAATGCAGAATTTTGATTTACAATAATTTATCCAATATGTTAGGGTTTCTGTCATATCAACCCCTGAATCGTAAATAAATTGGCAAATCTAAAATCATCAAATCCCCTCCCGGTTTGTTTTTGGTTTCGTACATTTGTAATAATTCCAATAAAGCAATATGGTAACTCGCCTGGCCATCATGGCATCCGGTTCCGGCACAAACGCCCAGCGGATCATGGAATATTTCGCATCACACACGAAGATCCGCGTAGAACTGGTGTTGTGCAACAACCCCAAGGCCATGGTCATTGAACGGGCCGCAAAAATGAAGGTCCCTGTCTTCCTGTTCAGCCATCACGATCTGTATGAGACCAGCCACGTGCTTGACACCCTGTCAGTACAAGGGATCGACTGGATCATTCTGGCGGGATTCCTTTGGCTGATTCCCCGGCCAATACTCTCGGCCTACCCCGGAGCGATCATCAACATCCATCCTGCCCTTTTACCAAAATACGGCGGGAAAGGAATGTACGGCATGAGGGTTCACCAAACGGTCATCAGTAACGGGGACAGGGAATCAGGGATTACCATCCACTACCTGAACGAACACTACGATGAAGGTCAGGTGATCTTCCAGGCCAGGTGTCCCGTAATGCCCAACGACTCACCCGAAATGCTCGCCTCAAGGATCCATGAGTTGGAATATGAGCATTTTCCTGTTGTCATTGAAAAAATAGTCGGCAGTGGATAAAAAAAAAGTGTGCTCCTCATCCAAGAGCACACTTTTCAATCAATAAACAAATCATCAACTCATTTCACTAAACACACTGCTGCAAAAAAACAATGCTTTTATGATTCTGATCCCTCGCACAGGATCGTGATACAAAAGTAAGGCAAAGATGCCCCGGGAAATGTTAAGAAATACTAATGTACGTTAAAAATTGTTAAAACCCTGGCTTCAATTTTGATACATTTGTATTCATGAATCGGCGGATCATCATTTTCACTATCATTTCCATCACAATAGCCCTCATCGGATTGCTGGGAATCCAGATCTACTGGATCAGGAATGCCTCTTCGGTAAGAGAGGCCAATTTCCGCAGCAGTGTGAACGAGGTCATGGCCAAGGTCATCCTGAAGGTGGAAAGAATGGAGAAGAAAAAAGCGATGGAGGTGAACCAGTACGAAGGGATGCTCAATTTCAACCGCCATCTTCCCTACTCCGCCTTCCTTAACCGTGAAATGCTCGACTCGCTGATTACGCTGGAGCTGAACATCCGCGGTATCGATACCCGATTCGAGTTCGGGATCTTCAAGCCGGAAGGACTCGAGTTCCTCATCGAAAAATCCTCCAACTACCGCAAGGAGCTAATAGAAAAGGGCTATGCCAAAATCCTTTTCCAGACCGACATCTATACCAGTCCTGAATACCTTCTCCTCTACTTTCCCCATGAAAAGCAGTTCCTCCTCACTGAACTTTGGGGGATGCTGCTGATCTCAATCATCCTGATCATCGTTATCGTTTACTCCTTCACCTATACCATATCAACAATCTTCCGGCAGAAACGCCTCTCGGAGATGAAGACCGACTTCATCAACAACATGACCCATGAGTTCAAGACCCCGATCTCGACCATAAGCCTTGCCTGCGAAGCATTACAGGATCCCGACCTGAGAAAATCAGATGAAGTTTCCGCCACCTACATCACCATGATCAGCGAGGAGAACAAGCGACTCTCAGGGATGGCCGAAAAGATCCTGCAAACTGCGGTTATCGACAAGGGACAACTCAAGATGAAGAAGGAGACCATCAACATTCACGAGATCATCCAGGATGTGATCAAGAACCTGCGGATCCAGGTCGAGATCAAGGACGGGGTGATCGTTTCGCGCCTTACAGCAGCAAAGCCACAAGTGGAGGGCGACAGGGTGCATGTTACCAACCTCGTGTACAACCTGCTCGACAATGCCAACAAATACTCGCCGCGGAGACCGCTGATCCGAATCAATACTGAAAACGCCCATAACGGGATCGTGATCACTATCGAGGACAACGGGATCGGCATCTCCAGGCAGGAGCAAAAAAAAATCTTCGATAAACTCTATCGTGTGCCAACCGGGAACATTCACGAGGTTCGGGGATTCGGACTGGGACTGAGTTATGTGAAGGCCATCGTGGAGGAGCACCACGGGAAGATCACCCTCGAAAGCGAAGTGGACAAAGGGACCAAATTCACCGTATTTCTTCCTTTCATCATAAAAGAATAAATTAGCAAAAGAATTTACAACCCCCGACTACCATGGAGAAAAACCAGATAAAAGTCCTGCTTGCGGAAGACGACCGTAACCTCGGAAACCTGCTAAAGAACTACCTGGATGCCAAGGGATACTCTGCAACCCTCTGCGTTAACGGCCAGGAGGCCACAGAGGCGTTCGGAAAGAGGGAGTTTGATTTCTGTATCCTCGACATCATGATGCCGGTAAAAGATGGCTTTGCCACTGCCAGGGAGATCCGATCAGTCAACAAGAAGGTACCCATCCTTTTTCTTACTGCAAAGACACTCCAGGAGGACAAGCTGAAGGGCTTCGAAATCGGGGCTGACGATTACATTACAAAGCCCTTCAGCATGGAGGAGCTTCTCATGCGCATGCAGGCGATCCTCCGCCGTACAGACGAGCCCGGAAAGACAATGGTCGCCGAGAACATCTTTACCATCGGTCATTACACCTTCGACTTTAACCGCCAGCTCCTGACCCTCAAGGGGAAGGAGCAAAAGCTCACCTCCAAGGAGGCCAGCCTGCTGAAGATGCTTTGTGTCAACGCCAACCAGGTGCTCGACCGCAGCTCTGCCCTGAACAAGATCTGGAACGATGACAGCTACTTCAACGCCAGAAGCATGGATGTCTATATCGTTAAACTGCGTAAATACCTGAGGGATGACCCTAAGGTCGAACTCCTCAATGTCCACGGTGTCGGATTCAAGCTGGTGATGAACAAGTGACCGTGCCGGAAAAAACACAGCTTTACATCGTCCCCACCCCCATCGGGAACCTTGAGGATATAACCTTGCGGGCACTGAGGATCCTGAAGGAGGTTGATTTTATCCTGGCCGAGGATACCCGCACCAGCAGCTTCCTGCTGAAACATCATGGGATTGAAAACAAGCTGGTTTCACACCACCAGTTCAATGAGCACAAGTCCATCCAGTATATTGTTGATCAACTCCTGGGCGGGGCAACCATCGCCCTGGTGAGCGACGCCGGTACACCAGCCATCTCCGACCCCGGCTACCTGCTGGTTCGTGAGTCCGTCAGGGTGGGGATCCGGGTAGAATGCCTGCCCGGACCAACAGCCTTCATACCAGCCCTTGTCAATTCCGGGATCCCCTCCGACCGGTTTGTCTTTGAAGGATTCCTGCCTCACAAAAAAGGACGTCACACCAGGCTTGAAAAGCTGGCTGAGGAGGAGAAGACCATGGTCTTTTATGAATCGCCCTTCCGCCTGGTAAAGACCCTGACCCAACTGGCAGAAGTACTCGGCGAAGAACGGTATGCCTGCGTTTCACGTGAACTGACCAAGATCTACGAAGAAAATGCCCGCGGAACCCTCCGGGAACTCATTACCCATTTTGAACAAAAAACCGTCAAGGGGGAGATTGTAATTATTGTGCAAGGGAAAAACAAGTAAGCAGAAAGCAGAAAGCAGTAGGCAGATGGCAGAAAGCAGTCAGCAGTCAACGGTCTTCATGAAATCAGAATTCCTGCATTTCTGCATTATCTTTAAAAGTATTTATCCGTTTCTAAATCAGTCGACTTTTTTATATCGAACGAACCATAGTTCCTGATCTCTCCTTGCTTACCGTCAATCTCATCGACTTTCGCTCCCAACGCCCCGCTTCTGCACCAATCGATGAATTTTTTCAGGTTCGCCTCTTCCCCCTCGGCTTCGATGTAAACAGCCCCATTCATCAGGTTCTGTACAAAACCCCTGATGTGATATCTGTATGCAGCCTGCATCGACATAAAGCGGAACCCTACGCCCTGAACTTTGCCGGTGATGGTCAGATTATAATGTTTCATTTTGATTCAACTTGTTTTCGGGAAGGACCGGAATCTCCTTGTCCCGGTGATGCCGGTGATGAGGATGGACGCTATGACCGGTTTCCCTGTTATGGAAAAAAGTACGGATCCTTCGGTAAAAGAAGGAGATGGTCAGCACGACAATCCCGGAGGAAAACAAAAGAACCGTCCTTCCGGTACCACCGATCGACCGAATGTCAAGATAAAGGAATTTAATGAGCGTTGCGGCAAAGATCACAAGTGCGAGGGCTCGGAGGAATCGGTTCCTCCTGAAAAATCCCAAAACCAGAATTGAAAGCGAAAAGAGGACCATCACGATAGTATAAGGAAGCTGGCGGTTCATCTGGACCAGGTCTTCAATCCTGATACCCCTCTTCAGTCCTGTAACAATCCTGATGTGATCCAGTTCGGAAAGGACGAGAAATAGGGTCATCAGGATGATAAAGGTCCACACCCCATGCAGGAATGGTTTGCCTGCCTTGTAAACGCGGACAAAATGCACTGCTGTCATCCATAAACTGACGATCAATAAAACAATGGCAAGATAGTGGAACCAGAACCCCGACGGTGAGTAGCTTGCGTGTTTGAGAAAGCCGTTCCGCATCTCGACCACCGTAAGGTGGATGAAGAGGGGATAGGAGATCATCACGGCTATGGAGAGCCAGACAAAGGGCCTGAGATAGGTTGATTTTTGTTTGGCCAGTATGGGTAGCACAACAATAAAGTAGAGCGCAGAAAAGCAGAACCATGCCATGTATTTGCAATTCTCAAGATTTGTTATCAGGAGTGCGGTATAGGTAAATAACCAATAGCCGGTAAGATAAACGGCAAGCAGGATCGCACCCTTCATGAGGCGGAGGTAGCTTCGGCGGGTGAACCACTTTTTTGAAAAAGTGATATCAGCCTCCTTCAGCAGGATTCGGTCGATGATAAGTACAGGGATGGCAACAACCCCGGCAAGGATCCCCTTGTAAACAAGGGCCTGGTCATCTAGAATATTCCTTAGGAAAACGGCCTGGAAAAGATGGAGGATCCACTCCTGTAAAAAGATCATAAGCATGATGACGAGTCCCACCATCGATCCGATGACGGCTGCCTGCTCGCCTGAAAACCGGGCATAAACAAGCAGAAGGACCGACAGGCACCCGAAGAAGAGCAGGGGGATCTCCACCCGGAAAAGCAGGGGCATGACCATGCTGAGCAGGATCATGCCGGAAAAGAGGTAGGGACTCCTGTTGAATTCAAACTTTAGCCCGTCGGAGACGTACATGGCAACAAAAAGAACCAGGGCCATCAGAAGGGTAAAGAGCCAGATGAATTCTCCATGCCCGAGCTTGAACAGGGTTGCAGACATGATAAGAAAACTGGCTGTAATGTTAACGGAAACCACGATGATCTCTGTGTACTTTGAGGATTTGTGGTAACCCGAGAATCCTCTCCTCATGCCGGCAAGGAGAAAAAAACAGAAAAATAATGAGGCATAAAAGATACAGGGAAAAAGAAGCGCATGGTTCCCCCCCAGAACGATCTTGAGCCCCCACCATATCCCGAAAAAGGCCCAAGCCATGAGCACATTGATCTTGAAGGCCAGTGTGCTTTTCAACCTCCTGCAGTTTAACAACAGCATGAGGGAAAAGAGTAAAACCAAAGGGAACAGCAGGTGAACCTGCCATCCATATTTTCCTGCCAGCAGAAGGGTCCCTGCATAGAATATCAGTACCGAAAGCCGGCCGATCTCCTTTCTCCTGGTGCGGTTCGCAAGTAAAAACAGGATGATGATCAGCACGGAAATGGCCAGGCCCCAAACGACCATCATACCGGTAATCCCCTGGCTGCCGACCGGGGTAACCGGCGCCGCCGGCAGCGTGGCAACCGTTCCCGGTGCAGGCTGAATGACCGACTCCTTCCCTGAAAATCCTTTGACGAGGCTGAGCAGTTTGTCTGCAGAGCTGGCCGCATACCAGATGCTGGCAAGGACAAAAATGATGCCGATCACCCGCAGCAGGTACTTCGAAATCAGTGATTCGATCTTTGCAAAAAGATTTTTTTTGCCGGAATCCTCCAACCGTTTTTTCCTTCTTCTGTGCCGGTATTTCTGCTCGGGAATTCCCATCTTTCGCTCTAACAAAAACCAAATGTAATAAGAATATTATACTCTACCTTACCCTAAAGTTATCACCCCTGCCGGGCGCACATACAAAAAAAAGACATGGAATCACTCCATGTCTTTTTTAAAACGATAAAAACCATCGGTTTATGCGTCCCTTATCAGGGATTAATAGTAATCGACTTTGTATCCGTTGCTGAACATCCTGTAGCCACAATGACCTCGGTAA
>JBAXRT010000027.1:0-27294 GCA_037131065.1 bacterium
TCGGTGCCTTTGAACGTGACAAAACAAGGGCTGAATTCTTACACCTGATCAGCACAAAATTGCATTGATTATGACAGCTGATGAATATGGTACGGATTTTGAACTTTGATTTTTTACTACGAAATAAATAAAATAGGAGATCATACAATGTTTGAAGAAACAAATAACAGGGGATTTTTCTCCGCACAACCGGTCAACCGGGATGTTACTGTCGCTAAAACCTTCATGGCACAGGTCTTCACCTGGATGACAATCGGTATGGCCGTTACTGCGGTGACAGCCTATCTCTTTGCCGGCAGCCCGAGCCTGATGGGTAGCCTCATCAATACTGCCACCGGCGGATTAACAGGCCTTGGCTGGGTCGTCACGCTTGGCCCGATCGGGTTTGTATTGTTGATGTCCTTCGGGTTTCAAAGGTTGTCGCCTGGTATCATGGCCCTGCTGTTCGTAACCTTTGCCATACTGATGGGAATGAGCCTGAGCTTTATCCTGATGGTCTATACGGCCGCCTCAGTATACAAGACTTTCGCGATCGCCGCCGGAATGTTCGGAATTATGGCAGTCACCGGGTATACGACAAAGACCGACCTGACAAAGTTCGGAAGCATAATGATGATGGGGCTCTTCGGGCTGATGATTGCCATGCTCGTGAACTTCTTCCTGAAAAGCAGTGGCCTTGAATATATAATCAGTATTATCGGTGTACTCATTTTTACCGGACTTACCGCCTATGATGTTCAACGGCTCAAAAGGATTGGCAGTGGTGCCGCTGAATACGGGGATGCAAATGTCAGGAAACTGGGAATCCTCGGGGCCCTTACCTTATATCTTGATTTCATTAACCTCTTCCTCTTCCTGCTTCGCTTTTTGGGAGACAGAAAGTAAAGGGTTGGGTTTTATCATTTCATTTGTAAATCGTAAATGTATGAGGGCATACGTATTTCCAGGCCAGGGAGCCCAGTTTGTGGGAATGGGTAAGGATCTTTATGAGGGTTCTGCCGTTTCAAAAGGGCTATTTGAAAAAGCCAATGAAATTCTCGGTTTTCGTATAACCGATCTGATGTTTTCCGGGACTGATGAAGATCTCCGGCAAACCAGGGTGACCCAACCGGCTATTTTTTTACATTCTGTCATTTTGGCATTTTCCCTTGGTGAGGCTTTCAAACCTGATATGGTTGCAGGACACTCCCTTGGGGAATTCTCAGCCCTGGTTGCCAGCAAGGCCCTTTCATTCGAAGACGGACTCCAACTGGTCTCGGCTCGGGCAATAGCCATGCAGAAGGCATGTGAGCTTGAGCCCTCCACCATGGCAGCCATCCTAGGTCTGGATGATATAATTGCCGAAGAGATTTGCCGTTCCATTGTCGAGGTCGTTGTTCCGGCCAATTATAACAGCCCGGGTCAGCTCGTCATCTCCGGGAGTATGAAAGGGATTGAGATCGCCTGCGAAAAAATGAAAGCAGCCGGGGCACGCCGCGCATTACCGCTCAAGGTAGGTGGCGCTTTTCATTCACCACTGATGGAACCTGCGAGGGTTGAGTTGGGGGAAGCGATTGAAAGAACCAACTTCAATCAGCCCATTTGCCCGATCTACCAGAATGCAACGGCACAACGCGTGACCGATCCTGCGATCATCAGGAAAAACCTGATCGACCAGCTGACTGCCCCGGTTTTGTGGACCCAGCTGGTCCAGAATATGATTGCCGACGGAGCCAAAACCTTTATTGAGGTCGGTCCTGGAAATATACTACAGGGACTGATATCTAAGATCGGGAAAGAGGTTACCGTTTGTGATACTGGTTTTCATAGTACTTCTGGTAACCCCCGGATGTGACATTGTTCATCCACTCATCATTTTCAAGGTACCAGTCGACCGTTTTGGCAAGTCCCTCTTCAAACTGAAGAGAAGGTTTCCATCCCAGTTCAAGTTGTATCTTGGCAGAATCGATGGCATAGCGAAGGTCATGCCCTGCGCGGTCTTTCACGAAAGTGATCTGTCCCGCTGAAGTTCCTGCAGGACGCTTAAGTTTTTCGTCCATGATCCGGCAGAGCAAATAAATGAGATCGATGTTCTTCCATTCGTTATGGCCCCCGATGTTGTATGTCTCCCCCATCTTCCCTTTATGAAATATCAGGTCAATGGCACTGGCGTGATCCTCAACATACAGCCAGTCCCGTATATTTTCACCCTTCCCGTAGATGGGTACAGGTTTTCCATTTTTCAGGTTATTAATAGCAAGCGGGATCAGCTTTTCAGGGAACTGATAAGGGCCATAATTGTTGGAGCAGTTGGATATCACCACCGGAAGGTGGTAAGTGTGCCAGTAAGCCCTGACAAGATGGTCGGAACTGGCTTTCGAGGCGGAATAGGGACTTCTCGGGTCATATGATGTGGTCTCGTAAAAAAAACCGGTTTCCCCGAGGGATCCATAGACCTCATCGGTGGAGATGTGATAAAAAAGCTTGCCTGCCATCTCTTTCCAGGATTCCCGGGCAGCATTGAGCAGGTTCACGGTGCCGACGATATTGGCAAAGATGAATTCCATAGGGCTGCTTATCGACCGGTCGACATGAGATTCAGCGGCAAGGTGGATAACACCATCGAAATGATACCGTTGAAACACCTCATTCATCGCCTGGGCATCGATGATATCCGCCTTTACGAATTCATAGTTGGATGCTGATTCAATATCCTTCAGGTTGGCAAGATTGCCGGCATAGGTGAGCTTATCAAGATTGACAATCTTATACTCCGGGTATTTTTTTACAAACCTCCGAACGAGGTGGGAGCCAATAAACCCTGCCCCGCCTGTAATCAGAATCGTTTTCATAATTTTCTCTTTTTCGCTACTTCGCTACTTGTTACTTCTATTCGCCAATGCCTGCTCCCACTTCCAGGCGGACCTTGTCATTTCATCCAGGGTCCTTTCCGCTTTCCAGCCTAGCTCCCTGTTTGCATACTCCGTGTCGGCCCAAACCTTTACGATATCACCGGGCCTTCGAACCATAATCTTGTATGGCAATTTCACGCCGGTCGACCTCTCAAACGACCGGATCACCTCCATGACGGAGAAGCCGTTGCCTGTCCCGAGATTGAATACCTCAATTTTCTTATCCTTCCCGTTTTTAAGCAAACGTTCCACTGCAATAACATGGGCCTTTGCAAGATCAACAACATGGATATAATCACGGATCGCAGTGCCATCGGGGGTGTCATAATCATCTCCCCATACCCTAAGGTAATCCCTCTGCCCGATGGCAGTCTGGGTGATATATGGCAGCAGGTTGTTGGGAATCCCCAGGGGTAGTTCCCCTATCAGGGCGGAATCATGTGCACCGATCGGATTGAAATAGCGCAACAGGATCGCCCTGATGTCCGCCGTCAAACATGTATCGGTAATGATCTCTTCAGAAATTTGCTTCGTATTGCCGTAAGGTGACAAGGCTTTCTGCACCGGTGAGTCTTCCCTGGCAGGAAGTATCTCCGGCTGGCCATAGACCGTACAGGAGGAAGAAAACACAATATTCCCTATCCCGCTATCTTTCATTCCCTGAAGAATATTAATGAGAGAGACCAGGTTGTTGAAATAGTATTTTAATGGGAATTCCACCGACTCCCCGACTGCCTTGTACGCAGCAAAGTGGATGATGGCTTTCAGATCATTGTGTTGCCTGAAAAACACGGAAGTCCTTTCAGCATCTGTAAGGTCGAATTTTTCGAAGCGGGGCTTGATGCCGGTTATCTTTTGGATGTTATCCACGACATCAACGGAGGAGTTGGAGAGATTATCCACAATGATAACCTCGAATCCCTTTTCCTGCAGTTCGACAACGGTATGAGATCCTATATACCCCGTACCCCCGGTCACCAGGATTTTCATATGAAAAAATTTATATTAGATCCTTATATCCTTTAGAATCGGATGATAATCTCCTGTCAGTCCGATTGGATTTTCATTACGAATCTGATAAACGACCTGTATGCTGGTCCTGGAGTCCATGATCCCGAAACCCCTGCCGGCCAGGATCTCCTTGTACATCTCCGTATGAAGGTCTGTGAATCCGTCGCTGAATTCAATCTCCTGCCCGTCCATGACCAGCGAGCGATATGTCCGCTTTCCGCTGAGACGTGCCTCCTTTGGGATGTCCTGCGAATCGATGCTCAGGAACCACCTGATATTCGCCCTTTCCAACCGGAGGATCCCAGCCCCCTTGCTCTCGGACAGAAGGTTTACTTTATTCTCCTTCACATCACCAAAGATCCATGTCAGCATATCAAAAAAATGGACCCCGATGTTGGTTGCAATTCCGCCCGATTTGGAAACATCCCCTTTCCAGGAACGGTAATACCATTTGCCCCGCGAGGTGATATAGGTCAGGTCAAGGTCGTAATTTTTCTTTTTTGGATTTTTTTGGACCTTTTCGTACAACGTTTTAATAGCAGGGTGGAGCCGCAGCTGCAGGATGGTGTAAACTTTTTTTCCTGTCTCATTCTCAATGATTCTGAGAGCGTCAAGGTTCCAGGGGTTGAGAACGATCGGCTTCTCACAAATAGCATGTGCATCATTTCTCAGGGCAAGACGTATGTGAGAATCGTGCATATAGTTTGGTGAACAGATACTCACATAGTGAACTTTCAGATCGTCCATCCTTCTTTTTGCAGAGGCAAGACGTCTTAGTTTATCGAGGTGACGATCGAACCGTTCCGGCTCGATGAAGAAATCCGCTTCAGGGAAATAGTTGTCAATGACACCCATCCCGTCATATGGATCAAGCGCAGCAACCAGTGAATTCCCCGTCTCCTTTATCGCCTTCATGTGCCGCGGGGCAATATATCCTGCAGCACCGATCAGTGCAAAATTTTTTGGCTCTGTTCTTTCTGTCATCACAATTTCTGAATTTTTATGACCTTTCCGTCTTCAAGAAGCTGGTAATGATCCTTCCCTTCCGGACAGGTAGCTATACCCTTTTCATCAAACCGCAGGCGGTGTCCATGTTCACTCATGTACCCAACAAGACGGCCGGGATTCCCGACGATCAGGGCAAAGGGTGGAACAGGTTTGGTCACAACAGCTCCTGCCCCGATGAAAGCAAATTCACCGATCTCATTTCCGCAAACGATGGTAGCATTGGCCCCGATGGAAGCTCCTCTCCTGACGAGCGTCGGCTGGTATTGATCTCTCCTGAGGATATGACTCCTTGGGTTGATTATATTGGTAAAGACCATCGAGGGTCCCAGGAATACATCATCCTCACAGACGACCCCGGTATAGATCGAAACATTGTTCTGAACTTTTACATTCCGGCCAAGGATAACATCGGGAGAGACAACAACGTTCTGGCCAAGATTACAACGCTCCCCAATGACAGCCCCGGGCATTACATGTGTGAAATGCCAGATCTTCGTCCCCTTCCCGATCTTGCATCCCTGGTCGATAACCGCAGTTTCGTGGGCAAAATATTCCTTCTCCATGATCATTGTTGAATAAAATCCAAAACCGATTTGGTGATATGATTCAATTGCTCCTGATCAAGCTCAGTATGCATCGGAAACGAAATGACTCTTTCGCACAAATGTTCCGTCACCGGAAAATCACCGGGTTTATAACAAGGATCAATATAGGCTTTCTGCATATGAAGCGGGACCGGGTAATAGATCATGGCAGGGATCCCTGTTGAGGCCAGGTGATCGATCAGCTGTTTCCTGTCAATATCCTTTGTAACCAAGGTATACTGGTGAAAAACATGGGTGGATTTTTTATACCTTGAAGGGATCTTCAGCTTTGTCTGGTCTTTGAAAGCCTTGTCGTAAAAATCAGCAGCTGCCTTTCTTTTTGCAGCATACTCATCAAGGTGTTCAAGCTTGACCTTCAGTACAGCCGCCTGGATGCTGTCGAGCCTGGAATTGACACCTACGTAATCGTGGTAATACCTCACGACCATTCCATGGTTCACGATCACCCGCAGCTGTTTTGCCAGATCGTCATCATTGGTGAAGATGGCTCCACCGTCGCCATAGCATCCAAGGTTCTTCGACGGAAAAAAAGATGTACAGCCCACATGGCCAATGGTTCCTGCTTTTTTTATTGTTCCGTCCGCAAAAATATAATCAGCACCGATCGCCTGGCAGTTATCCTCGATAACAAAAAGATTATGTTTTTTTGCAATGGCCATGATCGCTTCCATGGGGGCACACTGGCCAAAAAGATGCACCGGAACGATTGCTCTCGTCCTCGGAGTGATGGCTCTTTCAATGGCAACAGGGTCAATATTGAAGGTGTCGGGATCAACATCAACCAGGACAGGCGTAAGACGAAGCAATGCGATTACCTCGGCCGTGGCAATAAAGGTAAAGGAGGCGGTGATCACCTCATCTCCGGGTTGCAGTCCGAGAGCCATCATTGAAACCTGCAAGGCATCAGTTCCGTTGGCACATGGAATAACATGTTTCACTCCCAGGTATTTCTCCAGGGATTCCTGGAAGTTTTTCACTGCCGGGCCGTTAATAAAGGTACAATTATCTATCACATCCTGAATTCCCCGGTCGATATCGGCCTTGATATGCTCGTACTGGCTGTGAAGGTCGACCATCTGAATTTTTTTCATCGTAAGCAGCTGGTTTGAGTTCCTTAATAGAGTATAATCGTGCAAATTTAAGATTATTGCCTATCCCGGTAAAAGATTTTTTTTTATTTTAGGAGTTGGTTTTAAGAGATTTCAAGCTATGAAAAAATTTGCTGTTGTTCTTGCCGGATGCGGTGTATATGATGGCGCCGAGATTCATGAAGCTGTGATGACCCTGCTGGCTATTGAGCAGGCCGGGGCTTCATTCCAGTGCTTTGCACCTGATGTTATTCAGTTTCATGTTCTGAACCATATGACAGGAAAGGAGATGAATGAGAAAAGAAATGTCCTGGTGGAATCCGCCAGGATCGCAAGAGGGAACATTCATCCTTTGTCGGCATTCAAGGTTGCTGAATTTGACGGATTGATCTTCCCGGGCGGATTCGGGGCGGCAAAAAATCTCTGCTCCTGGGCTTTTGAGGGCGATGAATGTAAAGTCAATCCTGATGTGGCAAAAGCCGTCGAAGCGACCTTTGAGGCCAGGAAACCCATCGGGGCCATGTGCATTGCTCCCGTGATCCTCGGCAAATTGTTCAAGGGGACCAACCTGACTACCGGACAGGATCCTGCCTCACAGGCATTTATAGAAAAATCGGGAAACAAATACACGCCTGCAACCCATGGTCAAGTAGTAGCCGACCCTGTTAGAAAACTCTTCACAACGCCATGCTATATGCTTGATGCCACTATTTCCCAGATCCAGCAGGGCACGGAAAATATTGTGAGGGAAATGATGAAGGCAATGTAATATTGCCCCTATCGGTACTCATTCACTTCATGTTCACCACGGATGACCATCAGTCCATTGATGGCAAGAGCCCGCATTTCATCTTCTCCGGGATAGACATGAACCGGGGCGATCTTGTAGATTCGCTCCTGTATCCAGTTCACAAAGTTCTTATCATAAGCGATCCCGCCTGTAATGAGGATCGCATCCACCTCGCATTTAAGGACGGTATACATCTCTCCTACCATCTTGGCCACCTGGTAAGCCATCGCATGATAGATCAGTTCAGCCTTCTGGTCGCCGGCTTCGACCATCTTCTCAACCTCGGCGGCATCATTGGTGCCGAGGTAGGCCACAAGCCCGCCTTCCCCCTTGTTCATCTTCTGAACCTCCCTGATAGAATACTTCCCGCTGAAACAAACCCTGATCAGCTCGCCAACAGGCAAAGTCCCGCTGCGTTCCGGGCTGAAAGGGCCTTCCCCGTCAAGACCCTGGTTGACATCGATAACACGACCTTTGTGATGGGCGCCAACCGTTATTCCCCCGCCCAGGTGAACCACAATCAGGTTCAGCTCCGAATATTTCCTGTGGGTTGATTTTGCGAAATCACGGGCAACCGCCTTCTGGTTCAGGGCATGGAAAATGGAGATTCTTTCAAAAAGGGGATGACCGGCAATCCTGGCAATATCATCGAGTTCATCTACGACGATTGGATCCACGATATAGGCCCGGGCATTGGGGAGCGATTTGACAAGATCTTTTGCAATAAGCCCCCCGAGATTGCTTGCATGCTCGCCAAGCGGGCTGTTCCTCAGGTCCCGGATCATGGCATCATTCACTTCATACACCCCGGAAGGGATTGGTTTCAGCAATCCGCCCCTGCCCATCACTGCCAGGACATTTTCCAACTGAATATCTGCCTCCTGCAACTGTTGCAGGATAATATGTTTGCGAAATTCGAACTGGTCAGTGATTTTAGGGAACTGGGCAAGCTCTTCCGGAGTATGCTTGATGTTCTTCAGGAAGATCGGGTCAGTGTTCTGGTATACCGCTATTTTCGTGGAGGTGGAACCAGGATTGATGGCTAGAACCCTCGCGTCTTTCATAATGGTCATTCTTTACTTGGGATGCTGGATCGGTGCTGGAGTTTGCTCTTTCGAATCCCATAAGTGAAATAGATTAAAAGGCCGATTGCCATCCAAACAATGAGCCGCAACCATGTATCCCACGGAAGTGAAAACATCTGGAGCAGGCAAAAGCCTGCACCAAGCAGCGGAATCCACGGAACCAGCGGGGTTTTGAACGGACGGGGCAGCTCCGGACGTGATTTCCGGAGAATGATAATACTGATACAAACAATGGTGAATGCAAGCAGGGTTCCGATGGAAACGAGCTCCCCGAGAATGCTGATTGGCAGGATCCCTGCAAAGATCATGGCGACGAATCCGGTAAGGATGGTGCTTAACCATGGGGTCTTGAACTTCGGATGTACCTTGGAGAAAACAGGAGGCAATAACCCATCTTTCGCCATCGAGTAAAAAATCCTTGGCTGCCCTAAAAGCATAACCAGGATCACGGAGCTTAACCCGGCAATGGCAGCCACCTTTACAATTGGTCGCAACCAGAATAACTTCTGTCCCATGGCATCCACACCCACTGCAACAGGATCAGGAACAAGTAATGCGGGATAAGCCACGATACCTGTAAGAACAATGGCAACCAGGATATAAAGGATGGTTGAGACAGTCAGGGAACCAAGGATCCCGATGGGCATGTGCTTCTGCGGATTCTTGGCCTCCTGGGCTGCCGTTGAGACAGCATCGAATCCGATGTAGGCGAAAAATATCACGCCAGCCCCCCGAAGGATCCCAGACCAGCCGAAATGTCCCCATTCGCCGGTATTCTTGGGGATGAAAGGGTGCCAGTTTATGCTTTTTACAAAGAAAAAGCCGATGATGACAAAGAGGATGATCACCCCCACTTTAGTGATGACCATGATATTGTTAAACCCGGCAGATTCCTTGATCCCGATGATCAGCAACGCGGTAATAGCGGCAATGATGAGCATGGCGGGAAGATTGATGATGGCATCTGCCTGAGGCAGGCTCGCCGGGTTTATTCCTTCGCTGAGCAGGTGTTTGATCATTTCGGGAGTTTTTTGTACCCAGCCAAGATCATGTTTGATCAGATCCGTGCCGGTTGCATAGCAATATTCCATCGGAAGGTTGATCCCGAAATCCTTGAGGAAACTGACCACATACCCGCTCCATCCAACGGATACGGTTGAGGCGGCAAACAGGTATTCAAGGATCAGATCCCACCCAATGATCCATGCCATGAACTCACCCAGCGTCGTATATGCATAAGTATAAGCGCTTCCGGCAATAGGGATCATGGCAGCAAATTCTGCATAACACAACCCGGCAAAAGCGCATGCCATTCCCGAAATAATGAATGAAATTACAATGGCCGGACCGGCATACTGGGCAGCAGCCTGGCCAGTGAGGACAAATATGCCTGCACCAATGATCGCCCCGATCCCCAGCGTGGTAAGATTGGTTGCCGTCAATGCCTTTTTCAGTCCGTGCTTGTTATCTGAAGCCTCCGCTAAAAGTTCATTGATTGATTTGGTACGGAATAATTTATTGGGCATAGGCAGTCTGTTGATTCCTCGTTGAACTTTATTTTCTGATGGCATTAACAGGCGCACTCAGGCGATACTCCTGTTATTATCAGGAGACAGCAGCTGCCATCACTATGCTGGCCTGTTTTGATTCTTCCGTATCCGACCGGGAAGTCAGAACGATGGGTGCAGCAGCTCCCAGGACAACAGCAGCCAGTTTGGCATTGGCAGAAAAACCAAACGCCTTGTAAAGAATATTCCCGGCTTCTATATCGGGAACAATAAGCAGGTCGGCATCTCCTGCCACGTCGCTGACAATTCCCTTATGCTTTGCACTCTGCATGCTTACCGCATTATCATAAGCCAGCGGTCCGTCGATGATGCAATTCTTGATCTGGCCGCGCTGGTTCATTTTCGACAGCATGGCAGCTTCAAGTGTTGCAGGCATGGACTCATTCACCATTTCAACGGCAGCCAGGATCGCAACCTTTGGTTTAGTATACCCCAGTTTGTTCATGAATTCAACAGCATTGTTGATCAGCGCAACCTTGGTCTTGAAATCGGGGGCCGGAATCATGGCAGCATCACTCAGACCAAGAAGTTTATGATACGTCGGCACTTCAAACAAGGCAAAATGGGAAAGGACATCCCCTTTGCGAAGACCAACCTCCTTATCCAGAACCCCTCTGAGGAAAGTTGCAGTCGGTACATTGCCCTTCATTAGAATGTCAGCCTCTTTATCCCTGACCAGCTTAACGGCATATTTGACGGCATTGGCATCCACCTCTTCATTATGGATCTTCATGCCCGAAACATCCAGTTTCAGCTTTGTGCTGATTTCCCTGATCTTTTTTTCATTTCCCACAAGAATGGCTTCAACAAGCCCTAATTGATTTACGGCACAGATGGCTTCAAGGCAATGCTCATCATGAGCAACAGCAACTGCAAGCTTTTTCTTCTTTGATTTTTTAGCTAATTCGTAAAGATCAGTAAGTTTAGTCAATCCTGTTTTTCCTGGTTCCTGAACTATTGTAGTCATGTTAGTTTTTCCTCCTAGAATTTTTGGGTGATAGAATGTTTTTATGGTAGTTTCTTCCTGACAAACCTACGTGTTTTTTGACAAATAGGCAAGGGGTTGAGAAAAAAAGTTGAGTTGAAAAAAAATTCTAACTTTGTCTTCGATACAAACCTACCAAAATGGAATTACCTTTCGCTGAATCATATAAGATCAAGATGGTGGAATCCATCCGGAGAAGTTCCAGGGCCGAACGGGAACAATGGATCAGGGATGCAAAATTCAATCTCTTCCAGCTCAAAAGCGAACAGGTTTTTGTCGACCTTCTTACGGATTCAGGAACAGGGGCCATGAGTGACAGGCAATGGTCGGAGATGATGCTCGGAGATGAGAGTTATGCAGGGGCTGAGTCTTTTGATAAGATGAAATCTGCCATCCGTGATGTCCTTGGTTTTGAATATTTTCTCCCGACCCACCAGGGGCGGGCTGCAGAGAATGTGCTCTTTTCAGTACTCGTAAAGGAGGGGGATATTGTTCCTGGTAACTCCCATTTCGACACAACCAAGGGCCATATTGAATTCCGGAAGGCATTTGCCCTGGATTGTACCATCGATGAGGCTTTTGATACTACCATCAACCATCCTTTCAAGGGGAATGTGGATCCCGTTAAACTCGAAAAAGTATTGAAAGAGAATAGCGCCCGTATTCCCTTTATCATCGTGACTGTGACATGCAACTCTTCAGGAGGACAGCCTGTTTCGATCGAAAACATGAAGATGGTCAGGCATCTTGCCGATAAATACCATAAGATGGTTGTCGTTGATGGAGCCCGTTTTGCAGAAAATGCCTATTTCATTAAACTGAGAGAGCCCGGTTATTATGACAAACCGATCCGGGAAATTATCCGGGAAATGTTCTCATTTGTCGATGTGATGACGATGAGCGCCAAGAAGGACGCTATTGTCAATATGGGCGGGTTCATTGCCATGAGGGACAAGAGCCTTCACAGCAAGGCAACCGTTTTTAATATCATGTTTGAGGGATATATAACTTATGGCGGCATGTCAGGCCGCGATATGAACGCCCTTGCCCAGGGATTATATGAGGGAACTGATTTTGATTATCTCGAAACGCGGATCAACCAGGTCCACCATCTCGGCAACAAACTCATCAGTTTTGGTATCCCGATCCAGAGTCCTATTGGCGGTCATGCCGTGTTTGTAGATGCGAGACGCTTCCTGCCCAATCTTCCCAGGGAAGAGTTTCAGGCTCAGACTTTGGCGGTTGAACTATACCTGGAAGCCGGGGTCCGGGCAGTTGAGATTGGCGTCCTGCTGGCCGACCGTGACCCGGTCACACGTGAAAACCGTTACCCGGCCCTTGAATTCATGAGACTTGCCATTCCGAGACGGGTTTATACCAATAATCACCTCGATGTTGTAGCTGTTGCCCTGAAAAATATCTGGGAACGCAGGACTGAAATTAAAAGGGGATTTAAGATTAAAAACGAGGCCCCTATCATGCGCCATTTTACCATTGAACTTGACCTTGCCTGATTCTTTTATGTCCGCATCCAGGAAAAACGACCGATATCATCAATAAATCGATGGTTCACTATGACCTTTATTGAAATTTTCCTCATCGGTCTCGGACTCTCGATGGATTGTTTTGCCGTCTCCCTCGGGGTTGGCACAACCCGGCGTCTGAAGTGGAGGGATATCCTGAAAATGGCCTTCTTTTTCGGGTTTTTCCAGGGGTTGATGCCATTTCTCGGATGGCTTGTAGGGAACAGCATTCAATCACATATTGCATCTTTCGACCACTGGATAGCTTTCGGTATCCTTTCCTTCATTGGGATTAAAATGATCATCGAATCTTTTAAGATCGGTGAAGAAAAAAAACCGTTCGATATCAGGAAAAACCTCGTGCTTATTACACTGTCCCTGGCAACAAGCATCGATGCACTGGCCACCGGGATCAGCTTTGGATTTATCCAGGTCAATATACTTCAGGCTGTGGCAACCATCACCCTGATCACTTTCTTTGCCTCTGTTGTCGGTGCCCGGATCGGTGAAAAATCGACATTCATCCCTGCTAGATGGGCAGAATTGACCGGAGGGGCTGTTCTGATCCTTATCGGACTTAAAATTTTGTTCGAACATCTGGGCTTCATTTAAAATCCGGGGAGTAGGATAAGCAAGCGCTCCCCTTGGCTCCTTTTTATAACTTTGCCGTAAAATTTAACCAATGAGCCGTATCCGTGTAACCAAGCAGTTCCGGTTTGAAGCCGCCCACGCATTAAAAGGCCATGACGGGGCTTGCCGGAACATTCATGGACACTCGTATGAATTGTCTGTAACCATTTTCGGCACACCCAATGCCGATCCGGGGTCATCGAAATTTGGGATGGTAATGGATTTCGGTGACCTGAAAAAACTGATCCATAAGTTTGTCATAGATCCTTTCGATCATGCCTTGATCCTTTACGAAGAGGACCTGGCAAAGGATTTCCAGCACAGGGGCGAACCATTTGACAACATTGTGCTGGTCCCCTACCAGCCGACCAGCGAGAATATGCTCCTGGACTTTGCCGGGCGGATTGGGAAACTCCTTCCTGCCGGTATCACCTTGTATAACCTTCAACTCAGGGAAACAGCCACATCCTATGCCGAATGGTATGCCTCAGATAATTTCTGACCTCTCTGTCTCACCGGGGAGGAACATTCCGCTCGGGCAGCAAATGTACATCAACAAAAAGGTCTTCTGATTCTACCTGGATCACGTGGGCCTCGTCAGGACTTTCATGCTGATCGAACCAGGAAGGTTGGAATTTTTTAAAGAGCGGTGATTTGTTTTCAGGAACGAGTTGTAACAGGTAATTCCCAGGGGCAACATTGACAAATTTATAGGAACCGCCCTCATCTAAGATGGCCGACCTGTAATGCCTTACGGAATCGTAGGGTTTTACTTTATCCTCAACTTTGAAAAGATAGGCTGTACCATGAAGGAGCCTTTCTTCACCGGCATAGGCATGACCGCGGATGATCCGGTGATTACCGTAAGAATACCACATGAAAAGTAGGAAAAGGACAATGGCTGCGGCTACAATCCCTGCCCAAACTCTCATAACCCTGGTATCAGGTGACCCCTGAATTATCCCGGACCAGAACCCAATGTGTTTTGGTTCCGGATGCAAAACACTCCGGACTCCATGCCATACCCTTTCGGGAGGATCCTGTTCAAAACCGCTGAAGCTTTCCCTGAATTTATTCTCTATCTGTTGATTCTCTTCCATGGTCCCGATCAGTGATTTGGATCACTTTTTCTTATAGCACTTATTTTCTCCAACCTGTTCATAATGGCATTCCTTGCCCTTGAATATTGTGATTTCGAGGTGTTTTCCGAAATCCCGAGTAAGTTGCCGATCTCCCTGTGGGTATAACCTTCCATCACATAGAGGTTAAAAACCGTCCTGTATCCCAGGGGCAAACCCTGAATGATCTTCAGCAACTCTTCCATTGACAATCTAGACAACGCGTCATCCTGAATGGTTGCAAGGGTATAGGCTTCATTGAGTTCTACATCTTTCTGAAATTTCAGTTGCTTTTTGTAATGGTTGATGGCAGTATTCACCATGGTCCTCCTGACCCAGCCCTCCAGCGATCCTTCAAAACGGAAACGGTGAAGATTCAGGAATGACCTTATAAAGCCCTCCTGCAGAATATCTTCCGCTTCCATCGGATTCCCCGCATACCTGAGGCAAACTCCAAACATCTTTCCTGCAAAACGACTGTAAAAGAGCTCCTGGGCCCTGACATCGTTCTTCAGACAGCGTTCGACAATCTCCCTTTCAGTGTTCATAGACCTTCCGGAAAGCAAGAATTTTAGTGATTAAAAGTACAATCATTTTTTTAATCGCCAAACTGAGGAAAGGATTTGTATAATACCTGCTGATTTAAAATCGGCGGTCAGCGTTTGATAAATTTTCTGGATGTAACCAGGACGCCATCAGAAGAATGTACCAGGAGTAGATAAAATCCCGGAGCAAGATTATCGGTCGGGATGGTAACTGCCAGTCTTCCTGCTTCGGATCTGACGGGAGAAGTTTGACGTACCTGGCCGGTAATGCTGACAATGTCAGCCTTCAGAAGAACACTCACCGGAGAGATAACATCAAACCACAGCTTGTCTTCGACCGGGTTCGGATAAATATTCCCTACCTCGGTTACTTTCCGGGTGAGATCATCCCTGTAGCCGGTAACATCATGGTTAAACAACTCAAGGATAACACTGTCGGCCAGGGGATGAGCGGCATCAAGGGTGATGGCTGTAACCCTGGAATAATGCCCGGCAACCTCAGCAACAAGGTAATAGGTACCGAATGGAAGTGATGGAATTTCATAATTTCCGGCAACATCGGTGAAGGCAAAGGTCCTGGGGACCATCTGGTCATTATAAACAAGAACTTCTGCATAGGCCTTTACAGCCAGAGGTTGTTTGCTGTCATTTTGTACGATGCCGCCCCTGATCATGGCTATCCCGGAAACTGTATCAGTTACCGGTACCATAAAAATATCGGAATGGTAGGAACTGCTATCGGTTAAACCCACAATACCAGATGCCTTCCATGTAATACCGGACGGATAGTAGGATGGGAAGTAGTGCTGATAATTGGTTGATCCTTTTGTTAATTCCGCCCTGATCAGGTATTGGCCGTTTAGCCGCTGCGGAAAGGCAAAATATCCGTACTCTGTAAACCTGGAGGTGTCGGCAGGAGTAAGCGTATTTCCTTTGGTCCGGTATAGGAAAACAATGCCCGTATCACCTGTGCTTAAAGGGTTATTGATCGGATACTGGCCTGTAAACAAATGACCTCCTAGATCAAAATATGGCGGGGTGGCCATATCATGACAGATTGAATCATAGCACTGGATCCCAGTTGTGTCAGTTTCGGCTATTAAGAGGCATACACGGTAATCACCTGGGGTCATATACCTATGAACAGGATTCTGATCTGTCGATAAATCGCCATCACCAAATAACCAGAGCCAGCTGTTGGGGTTCCCGGCAGACTGATCCGTAAAAAGGAAGGTGTTCGGTTCTTCATTCAGGGAGTCAAGGAGCATGGAGAACCTCGCTTCGCAATCGTGTATAATGTTTATGTAAATCGTATCGCAGTAGTTGTCCCAGCAATAGCTAGAAGGGTCGGGATTAGAGATGGTAAGACATACCGTATAAAGCCCCGGGCTGGGAAAGAGATGCGATGGATTCTGTTCATCGGAAAAGGTCCCGTCACCGAAACTCCATAACCAGTTGGTCATGTTCCCAGTCGACCTGTCTTCAAGGTTAATGAGAAGTGGATTTCCGGGGTCTTCGCTAGAGGTATAGTAAGCCTGGCAGGCAAGATTATCCTGGACCACCGTTTGCGCCAAGGCCCCGGATGATAACAAAAGAAGGCAGAAGAATACAAGGCCTGATAAAACTCTCTTCATCATTTATTCCGTTTTCCGAAGTTAAACTGTAATCCAATGCCCATCCCGAACGAATTGGTGCTGGTGGTTGTACCTTCTGCATCGGGTTCATAAACCCTGAAGGAATATTTATACGTCGGTTCTGCAAAAATACTGATCGACTTATTGATTTGATAATCGAACCTGAGCGATACCCAGAGCTGCCAGGAGACAGATGACCTGGCCGGTGTGTTGTCGGTAATCCTGATTATCCTTGCATTCGGATAATTGACATATGGTTCGGCTTCCCGCCTTCCGACAAGGAAAGATACTGCCGGTCCTGCCTGAAGGGTAAGTCCCAGTCGGCTGGTCTCCAGAAAACGGTAGCCAAACAGCAACGGAACCTGGATATAAGTATAGCGGTTCCTGGTCCTGTCGTCAGCAACATGCTGTATGCTGTCGTACACGTTTTTCAGTTCCGTTTTGTAGATGATCTCACCGGGGTTATCTGGATTTACAATGAAACCTGTAACATTTTCATAGTACCCGACACTGTCCTTGCTCCGGTAATCGATGCGGTATTTGCCGTCGTCGAAGATATATCCCAGTGAAAGTCCGGAGGCAATGGAAAATCTTGAGATATGATAGGCGGCTCCCAGGTTCATCCAGTAATTCATTTCGTAGTTTGCGCTGCCCGACTTGTAAACAGAAAGTTCAGGGGAGATCGCAAAACTGGCCGAGAAGAAGTTGGCAATAGGGATCTTTTCTCTTAATACCAGCATATCACCCACTCCCGGGACACTGAGCCTGAGCGTATCCGCAAGTATACCTCCGGTTAGATCAGGCATTGGCTGGGTATCAAGGATAAGAGGTGTTTCGAGCGACAGGGTTGATGTCATATGAGATTCCATCACCGAGGGAACTGGATTCGTAACAACACCTGTTGAAGAAGGAGTACTACGCGGGGTTGGTTCTGGGGTGGCAGGGGTAACTGATTTTTCGGGCAAAAGTGATGCGGTCTTCAAAGAAGAGGCTGCCGGAGAAACTGCCGAGTGGGTCACCGCGGCAACGAGCTTTGACGGCGCCGGAGAAACAACTATAATATCAGGTTTGGGTTCCTCAACAACAATCGCTTGTGTCGGAAGTGAAGGGGTTATTTTTGGCTCCGGCTGAATGAAAAGATAGGCGACAATGGTTCCTACTACAACTATGGAAGTTCCGCCAATCCAGGCCAGCCGGGAAAAATTCGTAAAATTAAAACGAGAGATCTCCCTCCACATCAGCTTTCTGCTGATGCCTTTCCATAGTCCTGTTGATGGTTCAACACGGTGATCCGACAGGGTTTCCCTGAAAAGATCATCCAGGTTGTGATCATCATTTTTCCCGGGTTTCGTATTATTTTCCATCTAAATGCGTAATATTCTTCATTAAATTCAACTCTGAAAGTTTTCTCCTCAACATCCTGCGTGCTTTCAGAAGCTGGGTTTTAGATGTGTTTTCAGAGATGTTAAGTTCTTTTGCTATTTCTTTATGACTGTATTCTTCAAAAACAAATAAATTAAACACCATCCGGTAGCCCTGGGGCAACAGCTGGATCAGCGACATTAAAATTTCGGCCGACACAGGCTCATGATGCCCCTGTACCTCTTCCTTCCCAAGAATATCCTGCTCATTTATCTCATTAATATCCTGGTAGAACGGTGTTTTTTTATTCTTCCTGTAATGATTCAACGCATGATTGATCATGATCCGCTTCATCCATCCTTCGAAGGAGCCCTCACCACGGAAGGTAGCAATGTTCTGGAAAATTTTAATGAATGCTTCCTGTAGAATGTCTTCTGCTTCATCACGGTTTTGAGCATATCGCATACAAACCGAAAGCATCATTGCTGAGAACTTCCGATAAAGGGCATTTTGAGCACTGCGCTTACCTGCAATACATCCCTCTATTATGGAATCGTCGATGACCATTCAACGGTTCTGTCAATTAGACGTAAAGGTTTTCAGATAGTTGCCTGAAAGCCTCAAAGATAAAGAAAACTGAAACAGGAAAAATCCTATTTCAGGATCGATTTGATTTTTTTAAAATTGGTTTCAAAAAATTCCCGTCCCTGGTGACTCAGGATTCCCTGGAGGTTGTATACAAATATCTCCCGGAAGACCTTAAAAGAGGTCAGTTCTTCCAGCGAGAAGAGATCACTATTAACCATTGCCTCAACACGGGAAACCTGAAGACGGGCGATAACGGAAGCATCGAGATCCTTGCGGAATAATCCCTCCTGTTTCCCCTTGATCATATTGTTGTAGGCAATTTCGTACATCCTTTTACGATGCTCTTCCCGGTCCCAGGAACAGATATCCGGGTAATATTTCCTGATGTCATACTCCATCGAAGGATTATACTCTTTGAATAGTTCATTCAGGATCCTGTAAACTTCAAATAATTCCTCGACCGCATTAAGGTTCTTCCCTGCAATCTCCCTGAACATGGCCTTAACCCGGTCCTGCTTCAACAGTAGGACCTTTCGGACGAGATCTTCCTTATCCTTAAAATACTCGTAAAGTGTCTTCTTTGAAATACCCAGGTGACTGGAAACATCATCCATGGTCACGCTCTTGATCCCGTAACGATGGTAGAGTTTCCTGACTTTTTCAAGAATCTGAAGCACCTTCTCATCCATGTTGCAAAGATAGGAAAATTTGGAAACTTTTTATGTAAAATAGTTTTCGATTTTATTATCAGGAAATTCTCTCCTTTTCTTAATATATTTGACAATAAAACCTCAGTGGTAATGTCTGACTTTATCTCCTGAATCCATGAAAAAATTCCTTTTCCCGGTCATCTCCACCGTTGTTGTCATTGGTGTGATCATCCTGCTGTTTGTTATAGGCCATAAAAGAGAGACCGGCAACCGGGGGGATGTCCTGAGCGATATCCCGGTTAATGTATTCCAGTGCAAGAAACAGTTGCTGTCAAACACTGTCAGTATGGTGGGAGTCATCAATCCGAACAACGATGTGGATATTATCTCCGAAGCACAGGGAGTCGTCAAAGTCCTCCATTTTAAAGTAGGAGATAACGTAAAGAAAGGAACCATCCTGGTTGAGATCGATGATCTGATCAAGAAATCGGACATGGCGCGTTCCGAGATCAATTATTTCAAATCAAAAAGGGACTTTGAACGAAACAAGACGCTGTATGAACAGAACTCTATCTCGGCGGCACAACTGGACCTGTCAAGGCTCGATATGCAATCGGCAGAGAACGATATGACCCGCTCTCAGAAGGCCCTCGACGACACAAAAGTTAAAGCGACCATGGCAGGTACCATCAATTCCAGGAAAGTCAACGACGGCTCCTATGTCCAGCTGAATGCTAACCTTGGAAACATTGTCGATATCACCACCCTGAAAGTCAAGGTGAATGTCTCGGAAAAGGATGCATTTATGCTTGAGCCTGGCGATTCGGTTGAGATTACGACTGATGTTTATCCGGGAGAGAAATTTTACGGCCGGGTCGATAATATCGCTTCAAAAGCCGACGATGATCACACCTTCCCCGTCGAGATAAAACTTGCAAATTCATCACAGAACCCACTGAAGGGAGGGATGTTCGCCCGTGTCAATTTTATCTCCATCACCTCCAGAAATGCGATTGTGATCCCAAGGGAATCACTCATCGGAAGTGTGAAAGACGCAAAAGTCTTCATTATTTACGGAAATATTGCCAAACTGAAAACCATCATCATTGGCCGTGAATCAGGTCAGTTTCTTGAGGTACTGAATGGGCTCATCGAAGGCGATCTGGTCGTGACCAGCGGGCAGAATAACCTATCGGATAACGTAAAGGTTCTGGTTGTGAAATAATAAAACAGAAAGCCCATGTCCCTTACAGAACTTGCGATCAAACGACCTTCCTTTATCATCGTCATATTCCTTGCCTTGGGTATTGTTGCGATATTCGGCTATTTTCAGCTGGGATATGAACTCCTTCCCAAGATCGACGCCCCTTATGTCACGGTCCAGACCATCTACCCGGGAGCTTCACCCAACGAAGTACAGAGCAACGTGACCCGGATCATCGAGGATGCATTATCCGGGATTGAAAAGCTTAAAAACATCACCTCCGTTTCCTACGAAGGACTTTCGATCGTTTACCTGGAATTTTACCGTACAGCCAAGATCAATTTTGCTGTCCAGGATGTCCAGCGCAAGGTAAATGAGATTATTGCCACCCTGCCGAAGGATGCAAAAACCCCCTCACTTCTTACCTATTCAGCGAGTCAGTTGCCTGTTCTCAGGTTATCCCTTACCTCCAACCTTCCACCGGCAAAATTTTACACCCTTGTGGATGACCAGATCAAACCCACCTTATCGCGGGTCTCCGGTGTCGGGACCATAAACATTATCGGTGGCCTGAAAAGGGAGATCAAGGTCAATGTGGATGCACAGAAAGTAAGGGCATACGGTCTCTCGATCAGCCAGGTAGCCAATTCAATTTATACCGCAAATCTTGACTTTCCTACAGGAAAACTGAAAGATCCGGCCCATCAATTCGTTGTCAGGGTCGCCGGAAAGTTCACCGACCTTGAAGAGATGAAAAACATGGTCGTCGGACACTCACAAAGAGGTGGAGATATCCGTCTCCGCGATATTGCCGAGGTCCAGGACGGGACCGTTGAACCCACCCTGATCAGCCGCTTCAACGGGATCAATGCGCTGGGACTCGAGATCCAGAAACAGAATGATGCCAACATGGTAAAGGTATGTGAACTGGTCCACAAGGAGATAAAAAGGCTCGAGACTGATTATAAAGATATCAATCTCCACTTTGACATCGCAGATGACCAGAGTGTCTTTACCATGAAGGCGGCCAATGCGGTCATGGAGGATCTTGGCCTCGCCATCCTGCTTGTTGCGGCTGTGATGTTTCTTTTTCTTCACTCCTTCCGTACCTCCCTGATCGTTATGGTATCTATTCCTTGCTCCCTCACCACCGCATTTGTGGTCATGTGGATCTTCGGCATGAGCCTTAACCTCTTCACCCTTCTGGCATTATCGCTGGTCATCGGCATCCTGGTGGATGATTCGATCGTGGTGCTCGAGAACATCTACCATCACCTCGAAAAGGGAGAGGAAAAATTCACGGCTGCCCTCAAAGGCAGGACCGAGATCGGCTTCGCCGCCGTCTCGATCACATTCGTCGACATCGTCGTTTTTGTACCGCTGGCCCTGATCACCGGACTTATCGGGGATATCGTACGTGGATTCTCCATCATCATCCTGGTATCTACCCTCACCAGCCTTATGGTGTCTTTTACCGTTACACCCATCCTTGCCTCAAGGTTCGCCAGGCTGGAGTCGTATTCATCCCGGAGCCTGCTCAGCCGGTTCGGACAAGTTTTTGAGCGTGCTTTCCGTTTCGTTACTGAAAAATATTCACAGTTGCTCTCGTGGTGCCTTCATGTTCCGAATAAAGTCCTTTATATCGTCACGGCAGGACTTGTGATCACCCTGCTCATTCCGGCTGCAGGACTGGTGGGCTTTGAATTCATGAAACAGACCGACAGGAACCAATTCTCGGTCGCACTGGAATATGCTCCCGGTACCACCCTCGATAATAATAACCGCCAGACACAGGCGATCGAGAAGCGCATCGCCTCCCTGCCGGAGGTTACAAGCATCCTGACCAACGTGGGGAAGGGAGGGGATGGCGTTGCCACCGATAACCATACCGAAATTGTTGTCTCCCTTTGCCCCAAGGAGGAACGAAAGCTTTCGACTGCCCAGCTCGGGCAGAAGGTAAAAGAACTTACCCGGGATCTTCCCGGTGTGAAGGTTTTTATCAACCAGATCGATTTTACAGGAGGGACAAGTGCTGCTCCTGTCAGCATTGAGATCACAGGGGTGAATGTCGACAGCATCATGAAGACGGCAGGGATGGTCGCTAAAAAACTAGTCCTCACACCCGGGGTAACCTACCTTAGATTCTCGGCAACCAAGGGCAACCCCGAAACCAGGGTTGAGATCGACCGTCAGAAAATGGCCGCACTCGGACTGACCGTAACCGATGTGGGGACGGCCCTGCAGGTAGCCCTGACCGGGAATAACGATTCAAAATACAGGGAGGGGTCCAACCAGTACGATATCCGGGTTTCCCTCGATAAATTCGACCGGACCAATCCCGACGACATTGCCCATCTTTCCTTTGTCAATATTAATAAAGAGATCATTGAGCTGCAGCAGTTCGCAACCATTTACCAATCCTCCGGGCCAACCAAACTCGAGCGGAAGAACAGAAATGCCCTGACTACCGTCAGCGCATACACCGACGGATCACCAAGCGGATCCATTGTCCAGGCCTTCGCCGGGAAGATCGGGGATGAAAAAGCCAGGGGTACACGTATTGGCTATGGTGGAGACCAGGATGAGATGCTGACCTCTTTCCTCAGCCTGTTCGTTGCACTCATCGCCGGGATCCTTTTCGTTTATTTCATCATGGTGATACTCTATGATTCCTTTGTCTATCCTTTTGTTGTCCTCTTCTCCATCCCGGTAGCACTCATCGGGGCGATCCTGGCCCTTGCCCTCACAAAAAACACCATTAATGTATTCTCAATCCTGGGATGCATCATGATGGTCGGACTTGTTGCCAAAAATGCCATCCTCATTGTTGACCGGGCGAACGAAAGGCGTGCGGCCGGAGAGTCAATCCGTGATGCCCTGATGGACGCAGGGAAAATGCGAATCCGGCCCATCTTCATGACAACACTTGCCATGATTTTCGGCATGTTACCCATTGCCACCGCCTCCGGCGCCGGTGCGGAGTGGAAGAACGGGCTGGCATGGGTGCTGATCGGAGGTCTTACAAGCTCCATGTTCCTGACCCTGATCGTTGTCCCCATCGTATATGAAAAAATGGCGACCTTCCTTGAAAAAAGAGAAAAGCGCCGTAAAAAGAGGATGATCGCCCCTGCAATACTTGTGATATTCTTTTTGATGCTTCCCGGAATTACCGTCACCCGGGCTCAGGAAGCTGAAAAATATAAAAAAGAGAGTGTTTCCGTTGCCGTTGTTTATGATGGTCCTTCCAAGGCAAACCAGGAGTTTCAATCCTATATTGTTAAAGAAACAAAAAGCCTGATGGCCGGGCAGGTGGAGGTCAATTTTACCGATCCTGCCCTGATCACCGGGAACTGGACCACTGCCGGCGTGAAGGAGATCAATTCAAAACTGCTTGCCAATCCGTCGGTCGACCTCGTCATTACCATGGGTGTCCTGGCTTCCCAGGACATGGCATCAAGAAGAAATATCCCGAAGCCTGTGATTGCCGGGATCGTTCTGAACCATGAGCTTCAGAATATTCCATATAAGAACGGGACCAGCGGAATTCCAAACCTGGCCTATATCCAGTTAAAACCGTCGCTGGATAATGAATTCAATGAACTGAAAAAGATAGTTCAGTTTAAAAACCTTTCCATTGTCATTACAAGGGATTATTACGATGTGCTGAATCCCGAACACCGTCCTGTGATCAATTTCGACACGATCGCCGGGGTTACGGTCAACCTCATCCTCGCCGATACATCTGCTGATCAGATCCTGCAATCAATTCCCCGCGAAGTGGATGCCGTATACCTGGATGCCCTGTTCCGGTTGCCCCATAATGAATTCATAAGGCTGGTCGATTCCCTCAATGCAAGGAAGCTTCCTACCTTTGGTTTCGACCAGTCGGTAGTCGAAGATGGAGCGCTGGCCTCGGTTTATCCTCGGGTTATAGGACGCCTTTCAAAGAGGATCGCCCTTGATATCCAGCAGATCCTGCTCGGACAGAATCCCTCAACACTGCCGGTTGAACTGCTTACAGGCAAAGGGTTTTACTTAAACTTCGGAACTTTCCTGAAACTCGGACTCAAGGTGATCTCCTGGGATCTTTTTACTGAAGCGACCATTGTCGACCTGAAGAAAGAGGATACCACGGTACAGTTCATCTCCTTGCCCGACCTGATGACCGTAGCCCTCGACAGCAACCGCGACCTGGTGGCCAAAAAGTTTGAGGTTTTGGCCGGTTCGAGGAATATCAACATCGCCCGTGCAGCTCTTCTCCCCTACCTGGATGTCAATGCAACGGGAACCCTGAATGACAGCAAAAACTACCAGCCTCCGCAGTTGATCTCCGTAGGTGGGAATGCCTCACAAACCATCTATTCCGAACCGTCATGGTCAAACCTGAGGGCTGAGCAGAAAAGGCAGGGCGCCCGCGAAGAGGGGCTAAATGCCGACAAACTTGATATCGGGAACCAGGTTGCACAGGCTTACCTGAGTATTCTTGAATACCGGAACAACTTTTACATCCTCATCAACAACCTGATCATCACGAGGTCAAACCTTGAGGTGGCCCGGATGAAGAAAGAGACCGGCTCTGCCGGCGAAGATGAGATACTCAGGTGGCAGATCGAAGTTGCTAAATCGAAGAAAAATGTCATCAGCGCATTTTCCTCTATTTCGCAGGTCGCCTACCAGCTGGTCCAGCTGATACACGTAAAAAACCTTACCTCCTATGAACTGGCAGAATTCAAGCTCGAGAAATCAAGCCTGGTGATCGCTGATTCGGCCTTTTTCAAGATCCTGGACGACCCCATTCAACTTACAAAACTTGGCAATTTCCTGGTAGATGAAGGCATCTCCAATTCACCCATGCTCCGTCAGTACGATTTCCTTATCGCAGCCCAGGAACGACTGAGTAAATCGGCCAATATCTCACGATACATCCCCAATGTAAACGCCTTTGGAAATTACTCCAACCGTTTATACCAGACCCCAGTTGAGATCGAGACGGGAATCCCTGTCTCCTATGCGCCCTACTCATGGTCGGCAGGAGCAAAAATTGATATTCCCCTTTTCTCCGGGTTAAAGAACAATGCGGTGATGCAGCAGACAAGACTGACACTCGCTCAGCTCAAAAACGAAAAGCAATCCGCAGTGGAGAAACTTGAGTCCTCCATCCGTTCCAACCTCTCGGCCCTTATGTCGGCATATTATGATTATAAACAGATGAAACTCGCTGAATCAGCGGCATCCATGAACTTCACCATCGTGAATAACCAGTACCTGCTCGGAAAGAAGAGCATCCTTGACGTCCTCGATGCCCAGCAGCAGAATCTTAACGCCGGCATGTCGGTGAATACTTCTTTTTATGGCTTCCTGAAAAGCTATTTCTCCCTGCAAAAATCGCTGGGCAGGTTTGACTACATGATGAACCTTCAGGAAAGATCATTTTTTAAAAGGAAGCTGGAGGAATACATGAACCGATAATGCATCGCAATATCTTTGGAAACTATCTACCCTCAAAAAGTTTTTTCGTTCGGAAAAATTGGTATATTTGCGCCCTAAATCACCAACCATGAAAAAGGCTATTCTTATACTTGGCTCATTTTTATTCCTGTTTGCCTGCAGTACCAAGGAGACTGATAAGAAATCAAAGCTGGAACAACTGAAAAAAGAGCACGATAAACTTACTGTCGAAATCACAAAACTGGAAAAAGAGCTTTACCCTGCCGGGTCGAATACTGCAACAGCCGTTAAGGTCCAGGCGATCAAAAAAGCTCCCTTCGAACATTACATTGAGGTCCAGGGCAGGATCGACGGGAATGAAAACATCGCTGTCAGTCCGCGGACTCCCGGCGTTGTAACAAAAATATTTGTCAAGGAAGGCGACTATGTAAAGAAAGGACAGATCCTTGCAGAACTGGATGCCGAGGTTTTGAAACAGACAAGGAAAGAGCTTCAGGCACAGCTGGATTATGCAACTGACCTGTATAACAGGCAGAAGGCCTTATGGGACCAGAAGATCGGTTCCGAAGTTCAGTTTTTGTCGGCTAAAAATTCAAAGGAATCACTTGAGAATAAAATCAACACCCTCGAGGATCAGATCCGGATGTCGAATATTACCGCCCCAATCGATGGAACGATTGAAGAAATTCCTATCAAGGTTGGTCAGATGGCTTCAGCTTCCTCTCCACTACCCGCATTCCGGATCGTTAATTTTTCTAAGGCAAAGGCCCTGGCTGATGTGGGCGAAGCGTATTCCGCCAAGGTCAAGACTGGTGACCCGGTCAAGATCTACCTGCCTGATGTGAAAGTTGAGCAGACCCAGTCCATCACATTTTCCAGTAAATATATCAACCCGACCAACAGGACATTCCTTGTTGAGGTTGACCTTCCTCCCAGCAATATCATGTACCGTGCAAACATGATCGCCATTCTGAGGATCAAGGATTATGCCAACGAATCCACTATTGCAATCCCGCAAAATTATATCCAGTCTTCTCGCGATGAAGGCCAGTTCGTTTTTGTTGCAGCCCAGGAAAATGGTAAAAAAGTGGCCCGCAAAAGGGTAGTCATTCCTTTCATCAGTTACAACGGCCTCACCGAAATCGTAACCGGGCTTAACGAAGGGGACCTGATCATCACCGCAGGTTTCAAAGATTTATATGATGGTCAGATCATCGATTATTCCACGACAGAATTATAAAATGAAAAAGAAAGAACATAAGCTGAAGGAATTCTTTGCAACCAGCTGGGCGATTGATAACAAAACAAGCATTTACGTGCTTGCTGTTTTCATTTCCGTACTTGGCCTGATGTCATACCTCAGTATCCCGAAGGAGCAGTTCCCGGAAATTGTCATCCCGACCATCCTTGTCAATACTGTTTACCCCGGCACCTCCCCCGAGGATATGGAAAACCTGGTGACCAGGCCCATGGAAAAGGAGTGCAAATCCCTTGCAGATGTAAAGAAGATCACAAGCAATTCAATCCAGGACTTTTCTACCATCGTCGTTGAATTCAATCC
>JBAXRT010000028.1:0-26341 GCA_037131065.1 bacterium
GAATGGGATAACATCCCGGATGTTCGCCATCCCGGTGACGAAGAGGATTAGTCTCTCGAACCCGAGCCCGAACCCAGCGTGCGGTGCAGTGCCGAATCTGCGGGTATCGAGGTACCACCAGACATCCTTTTCGGGGATATTCAGCTCATGGATTCGCCTCACAAGAGCATCAAGATTTTCTTCACGCTGGGATCCGCCGATGATCTCGCCGATCTTTGGAAAAAGCACGTCCATTCCCCGGACCGTTCGGCCGTCGGCATTCTGCTTCATATAGAATGCCTTGATCTCTTTAGGATAGTCAGTAAGAATAACAGGTATACCGAAATGCTTTTCAACCAGGTACCTTTCATGTTCAGCCTGAAGATCGGCACCCCAGTCAACCGGGAATTCCCAGGTCTGTCCGGAACTCTTCAGGATGTCGATGGCTTCAGTATAGGTAAGCCGCTCGAACTTGCTCTCAAGGACATGGTTCAGTCTTCCGATAAGTTCGTTATCATACATTTTATTAAGAAACTCCAGGTCATCAGCACAATGTTTAAGAGCATATCTCATCAGGAATTTCAGAAAATCTTCTGCAAGATCCATGTTATCCTGTATGTCATAAAAAGCCATTTCGGGCTCGATCATCCAGAATTCTGCCAGGTGACGAGGGGTATTGGAATTTTCCGCCCTGAATGTCGGACCAAAGGTATAAACCAGGGAGAGCGCCATGGCGCAAAGTTCTGCTTCCAGTTGCCCTGAAACCGTGAGGTTAGTCTCCTTCCCGAAAAAGTCCTCCGAATAATTCACCTTTCCCTCTTCATTTTTAGGAGGATTGGAGGCATCCAGTGTGGTAACCCGGAACATCGCCCCGGCTCCTTCGGCATCAGACCCGGTAATGATCGGAGAGTGGATATAGTAAAACCCATGGTCATTGAAGTATTTATGAATGGCGAAGGCCATGGCATGACGGATCCGCAGCACAGCGCCAAAAGTGTTCGTCCGCGGCCGCAGGTGGGCAATCTCGCGCAAGAACTCCAGGGAGTGTCCCTTTTTTTGAAGGGGATATGTTTCAGGATCAGCAGTTCCGTATAATTCAATTTGTTTAGCCTGGATTTCAACTGACTGACCCTGACCGACCGATGCAACCAGAATTCCGGTAACTGCAATGCACGAGCCGGTAGTAATCATTTTCAACAGCGTTTCATCAAAATTGGAAACCTCTGCCACCACCTGGATATGATGAATGACGGACCCATCATTAAGCGCAATGAAATTTACATTCTTATTACCCCTTTTGGTCCTGACCCAACCCTTTACCAATACCTCTTTCCCAAAATCCGACGATTTCAGCAAATCGCAGATTTTCGACCTTCGCAGATGTTCCATGAGTGAAAACTAATAAATTGGCTGCAAAATTACGGATTTGCTTCGTTAACACAAACCGGTTTTTTCATACTTTTACCAAGATCATATGGGTAGTCCGCTAAAAATACAGAGCCTGAAGGAGTGGTTCCCCGTTACAAAGCCACCCTTCATCATTGCCGGTCCGTGCAGTGCTGAAACAGAGGAACAGGTCCTCTCAACGGCCCGTGCTCTTACGAAAATTCCCCAGGTAAAGGTTTTTCGTTCAGGTATCTGGAAGCCCCGTACCCGTCCCGGGGCATTTGAAGGAGTAGGTACCCTCGGACTCGGGTGGTTGCAGAAGGTAAAAAAGGAGACCGGCCTGATGGTGACAGTGGAGGTCGCCAATCCGACCCATGTCGAACAAGCGATTGAACATGGCATTGATATCCTTTGGCTCGGGGCAAGAACTGTCGTAAACCCCTTCTCTGTTCAGGAGATCGGGGAGGCACTCAGGGGCGTTGATATCCCGGTAATGATAAAAAACCCGCTGAACCCCGATCTGAAAACATGGCTGGGAGCTATCGAGAGAATGAATCAGATGGGGATTTCAAAACTCGTCGCCATTCATAGGGGATTCTCCTTTTTTAACCGTTCTCCGTTCCGGAATGCCCCTATGTGGGAAATCCCCATCGAACTGAAACGTCTCCACCCCCAACTGCCTGTTATCTCTGATCCAAGCCACATCTGCGGCAATCGCGACATGATCCTTCCCACTGCCCAGAAAGCCCTTGACCTCGCCATGAACGGGCTGATGATAGAGGTTCATCCCAACCCCGCCAAAGCCCTTACTGATAAGAATCAGCAGGTCACGCCGGATCAGCTTAAGCTGATCGTTTCGAAGCTCATTGTGAGGAAAGAGTCCGGGAATGTCGCCTTTGCAAACAAGCTGGAAGAGTTACGTTCAGAGATCGACAAGCTGGATGAGGAGCTTATCGATATCCTCGCTCGTCGTATGGGAATTGCCGAGGAGATTGGTCATTACAAAAAGGAGAACAGGATCACCATCCTCCAGCTCAAGCGCTGGAGCCAGCTGACCCATGACCGCATCGAAGCCGGCATGAAACTTGGACTCAGCAATGAATTCATTCTGAAACTACTTGCAGCGGTCCACGAGGAATCCATCCAGCGACAGATCAATGTAATGAACAGGAAAGATTGATCACATCCATTTCCTCAATCTGAAATAGAGTAACATGCCTAATGCAATGCATGCCATTACCCCGGCGACAAAGTAGAAGGAATAAGGATGTCCCTGGACAGGTAATTTGATATTCATTCCATAAAGACTGGCGATGAAGGTGAGAGGAAGGAGAATGGAAGAAATCAGTGTAAGGATTTTTATCACTTCATTGGTCTTGTTAACCTGGAGCGAATCAAAGGTGGTAGAATACCCTCTGATAAGTTCGCCATTATCCTCGACAACGTCCCAGATCTTTTGGTAATAGTCCATGATATTTCCCCAGTAATCTTCCATGTTTTCGGCAAATCCCTTAACCACCCCGCTTTGCAACTTGTTAAAAAGCTGGATCTGCGGCTTGAACATGGTGTTCAGAAGAATGACGTTTTTCCGGGTAATGGAAATTTTTTCAATCGTCTGTTCCGCATGCCTGTTAAACAATGCCTTGCCGCACTGGTCTACATTTTTGTCTACAATCTCAACGATTTTGTAAACCTCTTTCATCACAGTGTCCAGGATATTATACAGAAGTGCATCGGTACTTCCAACCTCCATGCGTTGCCCGCTGGCTAATTTTTGTTTTTCCTGGTTGAACAACTCTTTGACCAGCCAGTGTGTTTTCCCAATGGTAACAAGGTAATTCGGCCCCCAGAAAATTTTAATTTCACGCGTATCAACAAATGTTTTGGTGGCATCGAATACGGGAAAGTGCAAAATCAGAAAGTAGTACTCATCGTAAATATCAATTTTTGGCCGTGCATTAAAGGTGGACCGGCAATCTTCAATATCAAGGGGATGGAAATGATAATGGTCCTGAAGTGCTATCAGATCAGGTTCGGCAGGCAGTACAATGTGCGACCAGGTGAGGGTTCCAATTTTTATCGTTTCAATCATTGATATAAAATTAAGGTTTATTATCTGATTACAACGAGTTTACGAATTGCCGGAGAGGCTCCCGGGCTTACCAGGGAGCAAAAGTAGATCCCGGAGGAAAAGTCATCCAGATCAAAGGTAATTGATCCTGACCGGTAATCCAACGGAATTTTTTTAACAACTATTCCCCGTGAATCTGTTATGAGGATCTGGCTGTTTTCAGCCATGCAAGTATTTGAATAATTGAATGTGACCCTTTCAGTGGCCGGATTAGGAGCAGCCTCAGAGAGCGTGCAGATATTCTTTACTTCATTTTCATGAAGGCCGGTCGTCATGTCAATTTTTGTGATTTTCACATCATCAAAATAGAACCCGTCGTAGTTTGCCCAGTCATCGCTCACCAGGTTGTATCTCAATTTTACCTGCTTTCCAAGAAAGTTATTCAGCAGGATCTCTTCTTTGACCCATTCATAAACTTTGTTATCGTAAACCGGTTGACCCGGAAACTGGTTGGCCGATCCCGAATGAGTGTATATTCCGGAAAGAGGTGTCCATGTTGAACCGTTGTTATCCGAAACTTTTACCTGCGCATAATCAAATCCCTTTTCGATATTCCATCTCGCCCAGAATTCCAGGACGGCAACCGGTGTGTCTCCTAGATCAAAGCTGTTGGTGGTTGTCACGATAACATTCGCGTTCGACTGATAATTACCGTTTGGTGAATCAGTGATTGAACCGTCGGGTGAATGAAAGAGATTGTGCGTGACATTCCACTTGCTGGAAGTCCAGTGCGACATATCGTTGCATGTGTCGGAAAAAACAGTTAGCGGAGGTCCGAAAAAATGGGTTACCGTGTCGCGGAAGGTATACAATCCGTTATTGACACTGAGAATGTACCTGAACTCAGATCCGATGGCCAGGTCGGGCGAAAGCTGATAAGAGATCGAATCATGGTAAACTGCGAACTGAAGTGGATTGGAAATGGTTTTCGGTGGTCCGACATTGATGATCTGGGCAGGATCAAGTGGTTCGATGGCAACGGTATAATCGGCAGGTTCGTCAAGACCATATCGCCTCAGGGAGAAGGTAAAGTATCCCTCTCTTCCCGGGATGATCACCGGTGAATTCTTTTTTACCTCTGCGTACCGCAGGGCAAAATGTGCCATCATCAGGTTACTGTAAACATTTTCCTCTGCAAGCGGAATGATCCTGTCAGGGAAGGGCCAGAAGCCATCATAAGCTCCACCTATTTCGGTCGTGAAGGCAAAAATTTTTGTCTTGGAGGATTGTTCCCCGTATTGCCAGTCAGAGGCATCTCCGTTGGTGTTGTACAATATCTGGCCTGGAGTTCCGCTGTTATATCCGTTCTGCTTTGTAAAAAACGCAGCATATTCCAGTTCGAGTGTGCTATCGGATGTAAGTTCGGTTTTATATGCCCAGGGGTAGATAACGATATTCTGATAGGTGTGGTAATTCATTGCGAGTTTGAAGTTTTTTTCCATGCAAAAATCACGCATGGCTTGCGTTTCCGGTTCAGAAAAAGCATCCGGCCCCCTGTAAGTTTCGTCATAAGGGTAGGGAGAGGAGCCCACATCATCATATCCCCATTTGTAACTGTAATTCCTGTTCAGGTCTATTCCATAGTAACCGCCTCCGTTGTTTTGTCTGTTTTTACGCCACATGCCTCCCCCTGCCGGAGCGATACTGTCGTTATAAAAGTAACCATCGGGATTTACGACCGGGATAAAATATAATTCAAGGTTATTAACCAGGTATTGTATCTCTTCACTCGTTGCATAGTTCTCCAGCAGATACCACATGAAAAAGATCAGCTGCTGCATTCCCATCGGCTCCCTTGCATGATGCAGTGAGTTGTAAAGGACCCTTGGCTTATCCTGGCTTGCATCGGGATTATCCGAGATTCTAAGGTAGTAGATCGGACGTCCGAATACTGAGGCAGTGGTTCCGGCCTGGGCCTTGACACTGATCAGGTTCGGGTAAAACATCCTCATGCTGTCGAGTTCATTCTGGAGCTCTTCAAGAGTATAAAATCCGCCCATGGATCCCTGCTCAAAGTGCTGTGGCACAGGATATGTATACGTTTCAGTTGTTTTTTTATACTCCTTGTTCCTGTTCTGAACCCAGGCAGTATAGTCCTCATGAAGAATATCAAACTTCACCCCGGCTGATTTGATTTTTCCAAGATCCTGATCTGAAAGGACAATAGTCCATGTGCCGTTCTTTTCATGAAATCCCTCCTCAATGGGTAAGCCAAGTCTCCCGAGTTGTTCCATCAGGCTCTTTGTTTTGGAAATCCTGACTTCAGCATATTTCACATTCTGAGCAATCAGAATACCCGACCAGAGAAATAATAGTGCCACTATTATCAACTTCTTCATTTATAAAATATTAGTGCAGATAAGAGACAACCCGGTTCATCCTCCCGTTGCCTTTAACGAGAGGATGGGACTTTTATGAATGCAAAATTCCGAATTATTTGCCTTGGTAAAACTGGATCAACGATTTTTCCAGCGAAAAGTGGCGATCATGTGTTCCAGGTCGGTTTTCAGAAAATCGATGACCGGAGAGAGTGAATCATTGTTCGGGACCAGGTTAAAGTAGAGCGCCCCCCTTACAAAATTGGTAACGCTGTCGGTCAGGTAGAACTGGCAGGTTGATGCCGCATCAGAACCCTTGATGTCATATACCAGACCATAAACGCGATGTTGCGGATCGAGATATTCCCGCTGGAGGATGGCGTTGGCCTTGGGAATATGTTTGTTAACCAGTTTTCTTGCATCTTCAAGATAATTTGCAAGATTATTTTTTACGCCCTTATAACTCAGATGCAGCTGCGCATGAAACGACGGGTAAACAATATTCAGCCAGTATGGTTCACTGATATTGGAACTATCGCGAAGGATCCTGGCATAAACCGGATATTCAAAAGTGTAAGGGAATGAGGAGTCGAATACCTGGTATTCGTGTTTTGGGAAATCAATCCGGTAATAGCCCCGCGGCTTGGGGACATAATCACTGCCACAGGAGGAAAGGAGTGTGACAAGGAAAAGAAGAAAGATGGTTGAAAAGCTTCTCATAAAAATAAAGCGATGCAGGGGTGTCTGCCTAAGGCATATACCCCTGCATCGCCAGTGAAATTAAAATGGTAGATCATCTTCGGGGGCAGGGGTATCAACTACCACGTCCTTTGGTTCCGACACTGCAGGTGACCCGTTGCCTTCATCACGCCTTGGACCTCCGCCAAGCATCTGCATGGCATCCCCGAGAATCTCAAATGCGAACCGCTTCTGTTTGTTCTCATCCTCCCAATCACGTCTGCGGATCCGTCCCTCAACATAAACGGTCTGACCTTTTTTCAGGTACTTTTCTGCAACCTCCGCTAAGCCCCGCCAAAAGATTACATTATGCCATTCCGTATGGGTGGTTTTCTCCCCCTCCTTGTTTTTATACGCTTCGGTGGTTGCAAGTGAGAAGCTTGCTTTCTTCACACCATTTTCAAAATTCTGAATCTCTGGATCCCTCCCAAGATTACCGATCAAAATCACTTTGTTGACTCCAGTCGCCATTTTTGTAAAATTAAAAGTTAAACAATCCGTGAAACAAAAGTACTATTTTTATACTTAATCGGGGAAAGGGTCAAAAGGTGATACATTGAAAACATGATATTTTCAAACTAATTGAAATTCAATTTCTTGAAATAATCAAATCCCGGGATAAACGGTTGCAGAAAGAGAATTGCGGATAGGCAGGATTACCTGGTCTTTCTTCTGCTAAGCAGATCATCCACAATATCCTCTATTACAACAATGCCTTCCATCATCTGATCTTTATTGATCACAGGCACTGCCAGCAGGTTATATTTTGAAACCAGTTCAGCAAGTGAATCGACTTTATCATCGTCATAAACACTGACTGGGTTTTTCATCATGATTTCTTTAAGGCGCTTCGCCGGGTCAGCGATGACAAGTTCCCCCAGCGAGACAGCAGAGAGAAAGCGTTCGTTCTTGTCTGTCACGAAAATCGAATAGATATGGGCGGGCTCCGGCTGCTCCTTTCTTAGTTCGTCAATGACCTCCCCAACGGTCTGATCTTCATGGAAAACCATATAATCAGTCGTCATGAGGGATCCGACATACTTACCTGGATATTCCAGCAGTTCACGAACTTCTTCTGAGGATTCCTTTTCCATCTCGTTAAGGAGCCTCTCCGCTTTATCCTCTTCCAGCACATCCAGGATGTCGGCAACTTCATCCGCCGGCATCTTTTCAAGTACATCAGCTACCTTCTCAACCGGAAGGCTTTCAACAATCTGGATCTGTGCATGGGGTTCAAGTTCTTCAAGCACATCGGCTGCTTTTTCCTCATCGAGCGATGAGAAAATAAACGTTCTCGAAGCCCTGTCAAGGTCCTCAATGATATCAGCAAGATCTGAAGGGTGAAGGGTATTCAGTTTCGAAAAGGCTTTGGATAGCTTGATGTTGGCATTTGTAAAATCGACCGCCTCGATATCATCCCACAGGATAAATTTGCTGGGTAAATCAATACTGAACGGATCCAGCATTGTCTGGATCGGACGGTCAATTCCTATTCTTCTCAGAAGACCGTCAATCCCAACGTCCACTGCAATTGCATAGGTTCCGGACGGAATTACGACAAGACGTATATCATTGACCCTGACCAGCTTCCTGCCATTGATATCCACTATTTGTTTGTCTAAAATATTTTCGCCTAACCACAGGCGATTTGGAAATATTTCAGGGGAGATGTTGTGGACACCATAACAGATAATCTTCAGGTTCCTTTTAAACTTCCTGATCTCAAAAGTCGAAAAATCAAAAATCCTGCTCTCCTTCCCCGACTTGACCCTGACGGCAATAACCCTGGGGCGGATCTGTTCATGCTCTTTCCCGGAATGGGGTGTCTGATCTATCAGAAAATCTTTGATCTTTCCCAGAAAGGCGCCCTGATCAGAAAGAATTTTTTTCCCAATGATCTGGCTAAAATAGAAGGTAATTTGTGAAGTCATGTCAGCCTCCTTCCTTATTTTGTACTAAACAGAAGGATGCTGAACCGGAATCAGGTCAGGTTTTTGCCCTTCAGTTTAGAGGTGGGTTTAATCTTATGCGTACCGCAGGCCCGTCGTCCATTTTAGTTTTGAAAATTTTCTGCAAAATTATAAAAAATATCCAAGTATCTGCAGCATCTTTCATTACCTCCTCCTGAGAGGATATGCAACAAGATATCTTTCAATCAGCCGGGAAAATGGAAATTTCTCAAGATCCCTGATTCTGACCAGTATGACCGGAGGACCAGGCACACTTGAAGTCTTCACCTTAACAAACCTGGCGATCACAACCTGGTGGGTTAGGTGGTGGGTGAATGGCTCACTGATACTGATCAGCGTCGTCTCATCTCCCCGGAAAGCATTTTTCCACTCAATCCTTTTTTTCAGATCATCTGATGAAAGTTCGGATTTAGCTTCGATCACAGGGAAATCGTAAAGATTTTTCCAGATATCTTTCTCTTCTCTCTTTCTCAGGCAGACTGAACTCTTGCCCCCGGGCTGGATCAGGAGATAATAGAAATAACGTCTCTTCCTTATTGTCTTTGGTGATTTCACAGGCAGCAGGTTTGCAAGGCCATCCCTATAAGCACGGCACTCTTTCATGAAAATGCACTTGCCACATGGAGGGTCAGCCGGCCTGCAGTATAGCGCTCCGAATTCCATCATTGCCTGGTTGAACCTGCCCGGGTCATCCTTATCGATCAGATCGCCGGCAATTTTTCTGGTTTTGTTCCTGATGGCTGCAGAATTGACCGGATCCTCAATCCTGAAATATCTGGAAAAGAACCGAAGCACATTTCCGTCGACTACGGGAAATGGAAGACCGAATGAAATTGAGGCAATGGCAGCGGCGGTGTATTCACCTATCCCTTTTAGCTGCTTTAAGCCTTCATAACTCTCCGGGAATATACCGCTGAACGATGAAACGATCTCCCTTGCTGTTGAATGAAGATTCCTTGCCCTTGAGTAGTACCCCAACCCCTGCCATAATTTTAAAACCTTCTGCTCGTCTGCCCTGGCAAGATCCTCCACCGCAGGGAAGGCCTCTGCAAACCTCAGGAAGTAAGGCAACCCCTGGTCTACTCTTGTCTGCTGAAGGATTATCTCCGAAAGCCAGATCCTGTATGGGTCCGATGTTTTACGCCATGGCAGGTCACGACCGTTTTTATCGTACCAGCGAAGGAGTTTTTCCCTGAAAACCATTTTATCTATCTCTGAGCGGGGGTAAATTTACCTGTTTTTTATCCATTACTCTTTTCTTTACCTTATATAATGCAATGATCTGGAGGCTGCCTGTCATTAAAAAATTCAATTTATTTCTTTGTCTGTAAAAAAAATCATATATTTGCACGCTCATTTTTTGACATAAAAATCATTCATTATTAATAATATATCAATTTGTAACTTCAATAAACATGACAAAAGCAGAAATTGTAGCAGACATTGCTAATAAAACTGGTATCGAAAAAGTCGCCGTTCAGGCCACCGTGGAAGCCTTCATGGACTCTATCAAGAATTCAATGGTTTCTGGTCAGAATGTATATCTCAGAGGCTTTGGAAGTTTTATCATTAAAAAAAGAGCTGAAAAAACCGGAAGAAACATTTCAAAGAACACAACGCTTATCATTCCCGCCCATAATATCCCTGCTTTCAAGCCGGCAAAAACTTTTGTCAATAAAATCAAATCACACGTAAAGGTGAAATAACCTTTCAATCTGAATTATCATGCCGAGCGGAAAGAAAAGAAAGAGACATAAGATGGCTACCCACAAGCGTAAAAAACGCTTGCGGAAGAATCGACACAAAAAGAAATAACCCGGAATTGATCCGGTAGAATGATCGTGTATTGTTCAGGTCATTCTACCGGATCAACCTGAGGCTCACCCTGCTGCAATTCCTTATGTCAAGTTTCCCATTGAATTGTTTTCAATGGTTTGATATAAATAGAAAGATTTTTTCGTGAATAAGGAATTAATTATCAATTCAACTTCCTCCGAAGTTGAAATAGCCTTACTTGAAGACAAGCTTCTTGTAGAGTTAAACAAGGAAAAATCCAACAACGAATATTCGGTTGGTGACATCTATCTTGGCAAGATCAAAAAGATCATGCCTGGCCTTAATGCCGCATTTGTCGACGTCGGATACGAGAAGGACGCCTTTCTCCATTACCTCGACCTGGGCCCCCAGATCCAGTCGCTGCTGAAGTACATCAAGGCTGGTCAGTCGGGCGGCAACAGCGGCCTTTCGCTTTCCGATTTCAAACTGGAAGAGGATATCGTAAAGACAGGACGCATCAACAATGTCCTAAAGCCCAACCTGAACATTCTTGTCCAGATCGCAAAGGAACCCATCTCAACCAAAGGTCCGAGGGTGACCTCAGAAATTGCCTTTGCAGGAAGGTTCCTCGTACTGATCCCCTTTTCAGATAAAATATCGGTTTCCCAGAAGATCAAAAGCGCCGAAGAACGGAATCGCCTGAAGCGCCTGATCACCAGCATCAAACCAAAAAACTGCGGGATCATTATCAGGACGGTGGCCGAGAACAAACTTGTTGCCGACCTTGATACCGATCTCAGGAATCTTTACAAAAGATGGGAACTCATCACCCAGAAACTATCTACGGCAAAACCCCCTCAGAAGATCATTGGTGAAATCGACCGCACGTCAGCGATACTGCGTGATGCACTTAATGAGTCTTTCAACAACATCGTGGTCAATGATCCTGTCCTGTTCGAGGAGATAAAGAATTACATTCAGCGTATTGTTCCGGATAAGGTGAACATTGTCAAACTTCACTCCGGGAAGGTTCCCGTTTTTGAACAGTATGGTATTGACAAACAGATCAAAAACTCCTTCGGTAAAGTTGTTACGATAAAGAGTGGTACCTACCTGATCATTGAGCATACGGAAGCACTGCATGTCATCGATATCAATAGCGGCCACCGGGTGAACCAGGAGCAAAATCAGGAGACTAATGCCCTGGAGGTGAACCTTGAGGCTGCCGGTGAGGTTGCTCGACAATTGCGGCTGAGGGATATGGGAGGCATCATCGTGGTGGATTTCATCGATATGGTTCAGGGCCTAAACCGTAGGAAACTCTATGAAAGACTGCGTGATGAAATGAAAAAGGATCGCGCAAAGCATTCCATTCTGCCACCAAGCAAATTCGGGCTGGTACAGATCACGCGCCAGCGTGTCCGTCCTGAAATGAATGTGCAGATCCTTGAAAGATGTCCCACCTGCGAAGGCTCGGGAGAGATACGGCCTTCCGTATTGCTTGTTGATGATATTGAGAATAACATCAGTTACCTGATCCGCGAACAGAATGAGAAAAACCTGACTCTGGTTGTGCATCCTTACATCTATGCCTTTTTACGCCAGGGCTTGTTCGGATTTGGCTGGAAATGGCACCGCAAATTCGGCCGGAAGATAAAGATCAGAAAGAATAACGCCTACCATTTTCTCGAATATCATTTCCTGAATGATATTGGTGACGAAATCAAGATGTGATAATGGACACAGTTGTCAGCGGCATCAGGCCTACCGGAAATCTACACCTGGGAAACTATTTTGGCGCCCTGCGTAATTTTGTTAAGATGCAGGAAGAAAACCATTGTTATTTCTTCATCGCCGATTACCATTCGCTGACCACCCACCCCAACCCTGCCGATCTGCACGGGAACGTGAAGACAGTCCTTGTCGAATTCCTTTCCTGCGGACTGGATCCGGAAAAAGCCACCCTCTATATCCAGAGTGACCTGCCGGAAGTTGCCGAGTTGTACCTTCTGCTTAATATGAACGCCTATATCGGCGAACTGGAACGGTGTACCTCCTTCAAGGAGAAGATCCGGACCCAGCCACAGAATGTGAATGCCGGGCTGCTCACCTACCCTACCCTCATGGCAGCCGATATCATCATTCACAGGGCTCATAAGGTACCCGTCGGTAAGGACCAGGAGCAGCACCTTGAAATGACCAGGACCTTTGCCAACCGTTTTAACCGGATCTATAATGTTGAACTGTTTCCCGAGCCTGTAGCCTATAATTTCGGGGAAAACCTGGTCAAGATCCCCGGCCTAGACGGGAACATCAAGATGTCGAAATCTGACAACGAAGCATCCGCCATTTTCCTTGCAGATTCCCCGGATGTGATCCGCAAAAAAATAATGCGTGCCGTGACTGACTCGGGTCCGGCTGATCCGAACCTTCCAAAATCACAGGGGGTCTCCAACCTTTTCCAGCTGATGCAATATTTTTCATCAAAGGAAACACTGGTTCATTTTGAGGCTGCTTACAAGGAAGGCAGCATCCGTTACGGTGACATGAAAAAGCAGCTGGCAGAGGACATCATCTGTTTCACGACCCCTTTCCGTGAAAAGATGATTGAGCTGGCAGCAAATGATGAGTACCTGAAAAAAGTTGCGCTCATGGGCGCCGAGAAGGCAAGGGCCAGCGCCTCAGAAACCATTCGGAAAGCCCGCGAAATCATTGGCTTCCGGAAATTCTAACCAGCGGAAGCACTGCAATCCTCCCACATATATGATTGATACTGCCCGGGTCAAAGAAACTGCCATCCTGATCGGACTTTCAACACGGCTTCAGGATACTGAAAGAACCCTGGAATATCTTGGGGAGCTTGAATTCCTTGTTGATACTGCCGGTGGGAAAACAATCAAACATTTTATCCAGAAAGTTGAATATCCGGATTCCAGAACCTATGTAGGGAAAGGAAAACTGGAAGAGATCAGGCAATGGATCAGCGAAAACCCGGTGGACATGGCTGTTTTCGATGATGAACTTTCTCCGGGACAAATAAAAAATATTGAAAAGATCCTCGATTGCAGGATCCTTGACCGGAATAATCTCATTCTGGATATTTTCGCAAAACGCGCCAAGACCTCCTATGCCCGCACACAGGTGGAATTGGCACAAAATGAATACCTCCTTCCGCGGCTTACCAGGAGATGGACCCATCTTGAAAAACAGCGCGGTGGCATTGGGTTTCGCGGACCGGGCGAACAGGAGATCGAGACCGATCGCCGGGCGCTTCGCTTCCGAATTTCCCTCCTGAAAAAGAAACTGGAAGAGATCGACAAACAAAAAGCAACCCAGCGTAAAAACCGCAGGGAGATGATCCGGGTTGCGCTCGTTGGGTATACCAATGTGGGGAAATCAACCATTATGAACATGCTTTCCAAATCCGAAGTGTTTGCCGAAAACAAACTTTTTGCAACGCTTGATACCACGGTAAGGAAAGTTGTGATAGGCAGCCAGCCCTTCCTGCTGACGGATACTGTCGGGTTTATCCGTAAACTTCCCCATGCCCTGATCGAATCCTTCAAATCGACCCTTGATGAGGTCCGTGAGGCCGATATCCTTATCCATGTGGCAGATATCAGCCATCCCGATTTCGAAGAACAGATCGATGTGGTGAGACAAACCCTGACTGAACTCAATGCCTCCGACAAGCCCACCATCATGCTTTTCAATAAGATAGATGCATATCGCCAGGTGTTACGGGATCCTGACGACCTGAGCCTTCCAACCAGTGAAAACCTATCACTTGAGGAGATGGAGAAACTCTGGATCGCCAGGGAGAATGCTCCCTCCCTTTTTATCTCTGCAACAAATAAGACCAATTTATCATTGCTGCGTGAAACCATTTATCAGGAAGTAAGGAAAATCGTCATGACCCGCTATCCTGAATTATAACTAATTTTGCTTTTCTTACTGATTATCTGAATGGCTGTTCTGAAAATACGAAAGATCTACTTTATCCTGCTGAGCCTGCTGAGCGGTATTCTCCTTTCCCTGGCCTGGCCCCAGAATGGTTTTCCGGGTTTGCTTTTCATCGGGTTGATACCCATGCTCTTCATAGAGGATTACATCAGTAAAGCCCCGGAAAAATTCATAAAATTCACCGTTTTCCTTTACTCATACCCTGGATTTCTTGCCTGGAATATCCTGACGACCTGGTGGATCGTAAACTCCACGCTGGTTGGTGCTTTGCTTGCCAATGTCCTGAATGCACTCTTCATGGCTATAATTTTCCAATTGTTTCATTGGACAAAGAAAAAGATAACCCACCGCCTTTTATCCTATATCTCACTGGTATGTTTCTGGGTCGCCCTGGAGTACCTTCACCTGAACTGGGATCTGAACTGGCCATGGCTCAACCTGGGGAACGGATTCTCTTCTTACTACAACTGGGTTCAGTGGTACGAATATACCGGTACTTTTGGTGGTACACTCTGGGTCCTGGTTGCCAATATCACAATTTATGAGCTTCTCTGGAATTTTAAAACTCAAACCTCAAAGTTTAAAATCCAATATTTGTTGTTCATTCTCATCTGGCTTGCCACTCCGATAGTTATTTCCCGGATCATTTACAACCAATACAAGGAGTCTCCGAATCCTGTCAATTTTGTTGTTCTCCAGCCCAACCTTGATCCCTATTCCGAGCAATATACTATTCCACCTCCGGAGGTAATCGGGCAGATCATCTCTCTTGCAGGATCAAACCTGAACGATAAGGTTAATTTCCTTGTTGCTCCCGAATCGGCCATCCAGGAAAGCATGTGGGAAAATGATCTCAGGACCTTTGCAAGCATCCGCCTTTTAAGACAAATCATCGAACAGTATCCTGATTTGAATATTCTGATCGGGGGGTCCACCTTCTATGCCTTTGACAGAGGGGCCCCCATTCCGCGGACCGCCAGGAAATTCACCGATACCGACAGATACTACAATGCTTATAATACGGGGATCATGATCAATGTGCATGATACCCTCCAGCTTTATCATAAATCGAAACTGACCCCGGGAGTTGAGATATTGCCATCTTTCAAGGGGTTTAAATGGCTTGAAAAATATGCCATCGACCTGGGTGGTACAGTGGGAAGCCTCGGGATGGACTCAGTAAGAACAGTATACACGACCATCCGCTCCGTCCCTGTCGGCCCGGCCATTTGTTATGAGTCCATCTTTGGAGAGTTCTTTTCGGAGTTTGTAAGAAATGGTGCGCAGATCATGATCATAATTACGAACGATGGCTGGTGGGGAAACACCCCCGGTCACAGGCAGCATTACGCTTTTGCCCACCTTCGCGCGATTGAGACGCGCCGAAGCATTGCCCGGTCCGCCAACACGGGAATCTCCGCATTCATAGATCAACGTGGAGATGCCCATCAGGTTACAAAGTACTGGGTCCCGGCAGTCATTAAAGGCTCCCTGAATGCAAATACAAAACTGACCTTTTATGTCAGGCATGGAGATTATATTGCACGATACCTTACGGCTACCGGGGCTATGATCCTGTTACTGTCGGTTTTCATCTCCGTTAAAAACCGATTTCTCCACTGAAATATGCAAAAAGAGGCCAGAACAAGCGTTCCCATAAATGAATTTGCCACGAAACGGTGGAGCCCGCGTTCATTTCTTGATAAGAAGGTTGAGGCTGAAAAACTGACTGCACTTTTTGAGGCGGCCCGGTGGGCAGCATCAGGCGGGAACATTCAACCATGGCGGTTTATCATCGGCATTAGGCCTGATGATACCTGGAAAAGAATATTTGAGGCACTGAACCCCGGGAACCAGGTATGGAATGAAAAAATTCCGGTCCTGATCGTTGCCATCGGAGAAAGGTACTCCGGCCAGGATCACATTGATAGTTCGGTCTTTCAGTACGACACAGGCCAGGCAGTAGCAAATCTCAGTATCGAAGCCATGCACCAGGGACTGTTTGTTCACCAGATGGGAGGATTCGCTCCTGATAAGATTCATGCCTCTTTCGGAGTTCCTGAAAATTTCCTGGCCATTACTGCCATTGCCGTCGGCTATATCGGGGAACCGGGTGCCCTTCCTGAAAAGCTCAGAAACCGTGAACTGCAGGAGAGGGACCGAAAACCTCTGACAGAAAGTGTGTTCAGCGGTACTTTCGGAACCCCTTCAGATTTATTCATTTAATTATCCAGGAATGAGACTTTCACTGCTTTTGATCCCAGCATTTTTTCTGACACTCGGTTGTAACAGGAGTAATACGGAAACCCGGCAGGAGAAGGAATCTTTACCAAAGGCGACGATCCGGATCCCGCAGTTCAACTCCGATTCGGCTTACGCCAATGTCAAGGCCCAGCTCGCTTTCGGGCCGAGGGTCCCCAACACCCCTGCCCATGAAAAATGTGCAGCATACCTGACCGGAAAACTCAAAGGATACGCTCAGGCCGTCATCTCCCAGAAAGGTATTGTCAATGCCTATAACGGAACTCCCCTTCATTTTCAGAATATCATTGCCAGCTGGAGGCCTGATTCAAACAACCGTATTCTGTTGTGCGCACATTGGGATTCGCGCCCTTTTGCCGATCATGATCCGGTACCCTCCAACCGGCGAAAACCGTTCGACGCCGCAAATGACGGTGCCAGCGGGGTTGGAATACTTCTGGAAATAGCCCGGCAGATCAGTCTTAACGAACCTGCCATCGGAATCGATATAATCCTGTTCGATGTGGAAGATTACGGTCCGCCCCAGGATCATCAGTCGGCAGAAACCAACGAAAACCAGTGGGGCCTCGGATCTCAATACTGGTCAAATAATCCTCACCGGCCAGGTTATTTTGCAAAATACGGAATCCTGCTCGATATGGTGGGAGCAGCAGGGGCTACTTTCCTGATGGAAGGCATCTCCTCCCAGTATGCTCCGGACATTTTAAAGTTAGTGTGGAATGCTGCAGGTCGCACAGGCTATTCCGGGTACTTTCTCTATGAACAGGGCATGTCAATCACCGACGACCATATTCCCATCAACCAGATCAGGAATATACCAACCATTGATATCATTCATCTCGACAAGAACAGCGAAACCGGCTTCTATCCTTTCTGGCATACCACAAAGGATAACCTCGATGCCATTGACAAATCAACCCTGAAAGCGGTTGGTCAGACGCTGCTGACGGTCATTTACGAGGAACGATAAACATTCCGTCTGACTCTCCTCCGGGGAGAAAGGGTCGGATGCGAGCTACAACAATTCATTGGCCAGGTTGGCCAGCTCTGATCTTTCACCCTTTTCAAGCCTGACATGCGCATAAATGTCATGATGCTTGATCTTGTCGATCAGGGTTGACAGGCCATTACTCTGGGCATCAAGATAAGGTGTGTCGATCTGGTAGATATCCCCGGTAAAAATGATCTTGGTATTCTCTCCTGCCCTGGTTATGATTGTCTTTATCTCATGCGGGGTCAGGTTTTGAGCCTCATCAACGATAAAACAAACATTGGAAATACTCCTTCCCCGGATATAAGCAAGGGGGGTTATGACAAGCTTTTCGTTCTCAACAACATCAGAAAGCACCTTGTACTCCTTGTCCTTTTCTCCGAACTGGTTCTGGATGAATTTCAGGTTGTCCCACAATGGCTCCATGTAGGGATTCAGCTTAGATTTGATATCTCCCGGAAGGTACCCTATATCTTTATTGCTTAAAGGTACGACGGGACGGGCGAGGTAGATCTGTTTGAAATTTCTTTTCTGGTCGAGTGCACCTGCCAGCGCCAGCAAGGTTTTTCCGGTACCAGCGATTCCCTGCAATGTTACAAGTTTGACATTCGGGTTTAGAATGGCGTGAAGGGCAAAAACCTGTTCAGCGTTTCTAGGGGTAATTCGGTAACATGGATGCTTCTCGATTTTTTCGATCCGTTCGGTGAGCGGGTTATAAAAGGCAAGCACCGAACTCTTTCCGTTTTTTAAAATAAAATAATGGTTGGGAAGAGGCTTTTTTATTCCTATATCATCGGGCAGGCACCAGCCTGCCTCGTAGATAATATCGATGATCGTTTTGTCGAGGTTCTCGATCATCGATTTACCGGCGTAAAGTGTTTCCAGGTCTTTGATCTTGCCGGTTTCAAAGTCCTCGGCGTTGATATTAAGCGATTTTGCCTTTAACCGAAGATTGACATCTTTAGTGACAAGGATCACTTTTTTGTTGGGATTTTCTGCAGCCATGATCAGCGCAGCATTGAGGATCCGGTGATCGGGCTTGTTTTCACCGAAAACCTTGACCGCATCAAGTTCGCTCTGTTCGTTCATCACGACCTTGAATTTACCTCCCTTCTGCATGCCCAGGGAGATCCATTTCGTCAGTACCCCTTTATTTGAAAGTTTGTCAATAATCCTGATGAATTCCCTTGCCTCAAAATTGATGGTATCGTTGCCTTTTTTAAAGTTGTCGAGCTCTTCGAGAACGGTGATCGGAATAGCAACATCATTGTCTTCAAAACTATGGATCGCGTTATGGTTGTATAGGATAACAGAGGTATCCAACACGAAGATCTTCTTTTCTTTTTGATTCTTTTTCAGCATAGAAGATGTTTTGGTTTTGATCAAATGTATATCAAGAAAAGACCGTTTTCGAATGGTGTTGGTAGAAGATATAAACAGGGATGTGTTATTATATATTTTACCTTTGTGACATGCAGGAAAAGAGGCTTTTTTTACTGGATGCCATGGCTCTGATTTACAGGGCTTTTTTTGCATTCAATAAGAATCCGAGACTTACCTCAAAAGGGTTGAACACATCTGCGGTGTTTGGTTTCGCCAATACTCTTTTTGACCTGCTGAAGAGGGAAAGGCCTACCCATATCGGGGTGGCATTCGATACGATGGCCCCGACGGTCAGGCACGAGGGATTTGAGTTTTATAAAGCCCACCGGCAGGAAACCCCCGAAGACCTGGTAAAGGCCTTGCCGTATATTCACGAATTGATTGAAGCCTTCAATATTCCTACGTTGTTTGTGGATGGTTATGAGGCCGACGATGTGATAGGCACACTTGCTAAAAAGGCTGAAGCAACAGGGTTTATCACCTATATGATGACCTCCGATAAAGACTTTGGCCAGCTTGTGAGTGAAAAATGTTTTATATATAAGCCTGGGAAGTTCGGCGGGGATGTTGAGATCCTTGGGATAAAAGAGGTCTGTGAAAAATTTTCAATCAAACGCCCGGAGCAGGTCATCGACCTGCTGGGACTCTGGGGTGATGCTTCCGACAATATTCCGGGTATTCCCGGGGTTGGTGAAGTCACGGCAAAAAAGCTGATTGCTGAATTTGACTCCATCGATAATCTTTTCCTCAATGCTTCCGCGATCAGCAATGAGAAGCTTCGCCTGAAGGTCATGGAAAACCGCGAAATGGCTATCATGTCGAGAAACCTTGCCACGATCATACTGGATGTTCCGATCGAATTTGATGAGACCCGACTGATCATGGAGCAACCGGATATTCCCAGACTTAAGCGTCTCTTTGAAGAGCTGGAGTTCAGGACTTTCGGACAAAGGATCTTCACCTGGCTCTCAACGAATCCCTTCTCGGGTGAACCATCCGTCATCTCGGAGCGAAGCGGAGATCCCGCCTTGGCGGGACAGCATCCGTCATCTCGGAGCGAAGCGGAGATCCCGCCTTGGCGGGACAGTATCCAGCATCCAGTATCCGCTGATCTCTTTGCCGCTTCTGATGAACCGGTATTTTCAGATATTACGACCACTCCGCATACTTATCACCTGGTTGATTCGCAGGCGAAACGGATCGAACTGGTAAGAAAACTGAAAACCCAGCCAACCTTCTGTTTCGATACCGAAACCACTGGTGTTGATCCTAACAATGCCGAGCTTGTCGGGATTTCATTTTCCTGGACACCCCGTGAGGCCTATTATATCCCTGTTCCGGAAAACTATCACGAAGCCTGTGAAATCCTTGCAGAGTTCAGGGAAATCCTGGAGGATCCTGCAATCGAAAAGGTTGGACAAAACATGAAATTCGATATCTCAATCCTGAAATGGTATGATATCGTTGTAAACGGTCCTATGTTCGATACGATGCTCGCCCACTACCTGATCCAGCCGGATATGCGGCACGGGATGGACTTCCTCGCTGAGACTTACCTCCGCTACAGGCCTGTCTCTATTGAAACGCTGATCGGGAAAAAAGGGCAGGAGCAGCTCAGCATGCGTACGGTGGACCTTGAAACCATCAAGGAATATGCAGCCGAGGATGCGGATATTACCTTACAACTGAAAGAGGTTTTTTCACCCCTTCTTTCGGAAACAGATACCCGGAGACTGTTCGATGAGATTGAAGTTCCATTGATCCCGGTACTGGCATCTATGGAAGCAGAGGGAGTAAAAATCGATACAATGGTTCTGAGGGAATACTCGGCTGCCCTAGAAAAAGAGATTAAACTCCTGGAGGAATCGATTTTTGAGGATGCCGGAACCAGGTTCAATGTGGCCTCTCCGAAACAGCTCGGAGAGATCCTCTACACTAAATTACGGATCGTTGAGAACCCAAAGCAGACCAAAACTAAGCAGAATTCAACCAGTGAAGAGGTCTTGCTGAAAATGGAGAACAAACACCCCATCATTCACAAGATCCTGGATTTTCGTGAGCTTTCAAAGCTCAAGTCTACATATGTAGATGTACTTCCTACTCTTGTCAATCCAAGGGATGAACGTATTCATACCTCCTATAACCAGGCGGTCGCTGCTACCGGCAGACTTAGTTCCAATAACCCGAACCTTCAGAATATTCCTATCAGAACAGAGAAAGGCCGGGAGATACGAAAAGCATTTGTGGCCCGGAATGAAAATTATCAGCTTCTTTCAGCCGACTATTCACAGATCGAGCTGCGTATCATCGCCCACCTCAGCGGAGACGCGGGAATGATCGGTGATTTCAACCATGGTCTCGATATTCACCTTGCAACGGCATCAAAGGTCTATGGGGTTCCATTGAATGACGTTACCCGGGAGATGCGCAGGAATGCCAAGATGGTAAACTTCGGAATCATTTACGGAATCTCTGCTTTCGGGCTTGCCGAACGTTTGAACATCCCCAGGAAGGAGGCAGCCGAGATCATCAGCCAGTATTTTTCTAAATATCCCGGGATCAAACAGTATATGGATCAAACCATCGTGGCCGCAAAGCGAAACGGCTATGTGGAGACCATGATGAAGCGCCGGCGGTATCTTCGCGATATCAACTCGGGGAATGCAACCGTTAGGGGCTTTTCCGAGAGGAATGCCATCAATGCCCCTATCCAGGGGACTGCCGCCGATATGATAAAGATTGCCATGATCAATATTTTCAATTCCTTTGAAAAAGAGGGATTGAAATCAAAAATGATATTACAGGTCCATGATGAACTGGTCTTCGATGTGGAAAAAGATGAGATGGAGAGGGTTAAGCCAATCATAGTGTCCGGAATGCAAAACGCAATTAAACTAGATGTGCCTGTCCTGGTTGAAATGAACTCCGGTTCGAACTGGCTGGAAGCACACTGATAGTTGCGAATTACGAATGTCGAGTGACGAAATATCACTCGTCATTCGTCACTTGTCACTCGTAAATTCAAAACATATGGGCTATAATAAAGATTCAAGGATCGTTATGACCCTCGACGCGGGGGGGACAAATTTTGTTTTTTCCGCTGTTCAGGCCGAAGCAGAGATTATTGAGCCGATCATTCTTTCGGCACAGGGAGATTTGCTGGAGACGATACTAAAAACGATCATCGACGGTTTTAACCAGGTAAAATCAAAAATTCCAGGTGATCCCGTTGCCATCAGTTTTGCTTTTCCCGGGCCGGCCGACTATGAGAAAGGAATCATCGGGGATCTTCAGAATCTGCCGCTGTTCCGGAACGGGGTTGCCCTTGGACCCATGCTGGCGGAAAAGTTCGGTGTCCCTGCCTTCATCAACAACGACGGCGATCTTTTCACTTACGGTGAAGCCATCTCAGGGCTTCTTCCTGAGATCAATCAAAAGCTGCGGGATGCCGGGAATCCGAAATGTTACAGAAACCTGTTCGGTGTTACTTTCGGTACCGGTTTTGGCGGGGGTATCGTGACCAGGAACGGATTATTGTTTGGCGATAACTCGGCCGGTGGCGAGATCAACCGGACCCGCAACAGGTCGTTTAAAAATTTTGATGCCGAAGAGAGTGTCAGCATCCGGGGATTAAAACGGGCCTTTGCCAGCCATTCCGGGAGGACCATCGATAGTTGTCCTGAACCAAAAGAGATATTTGAAATAGGCATGGGGTTGAAAAATGGAAATAAAGAGGCAGCCATTCTGGCATTTGACTCATTTGCAATCGATGCTGCAGATGCCATTGCCAATGCGATGACTCTGATTGACGGATTGGTCGTGATCGGTGGCGGCCTCTCCGGCGCCAGTCCTCTTTTCCTTCCGAAACTTGTGGCCGAAATGAACCACCCCTTTGATACCCTTTCTGGACAACTCCTCGAAAGAATGGAGGTGAATGCATATAACCTCGAAGACCAGGAAGATCTTGGAAAGTTCCTTCAGACATCTTCAAGAGAAATCCCTATTCCGTTTACAGGCAGGCATATTCTTTTCGACCCTAACAAAAAGATCGGAGTCGGAATATCAAAACTTGGGACATCAAAGGCGGTTTCGATCGGCGCATATGCTTTTGCACTTAGCAAAATAGATGGCTGACAATTGATTCGGTACCTTAATTCCTAAATCTGTTTTAATTTTTTTTGTAAAAATTGTTTGTTAAAAATCATTTTTCTGAACAATTTTTTATAATTTTGCACCTAACTTTCAAGGGATTAAACGATATAAATCAAACCACATGAAAAAATCAACTCTACTCTTTATTGCTTTTTTTGCCTTTGTTGCAGTCAGGTCACAAAATGTTCCCCGTGAAATGGTCGCCTTTGAGGATTTTACCGGTACCTGGTGCCAGTGGTGCCCTGGGTGCCAGATGGGATCTGAAGATTTGCTTTTAAATGGGAAATTTGTCGCTGTGATTGCTAATCATTTTTCAGATGGTTATGCGAATGCATACTCAAATGCTCGTAATTCTATGTATAATGTCCAGGCATATCCCTCTGTTTCATTTGATGGGACTAAATGCTATAACAGTGGCGCTTTAAACTCCTCATTGTATACTAAGTATTTACCATATTATAATCAAGCAATTGCAGTGACCTCTCCCGTTAAGATGAGCATGGTTGTTGTCAACGATGGATTATCATACACTGCTGTCGTGACGCTGACCAAGGTTGGAGAAATAACCTCTGTAACCAATGTCCTTTACTTTTTTGTTACTCAATCGAATATAGATCAAAACTGGCAGACACAAACAACCCTGGAGCATGTTAACCGGCTTATGGCTCCTAATCAGAACGGAACAGTCATCGATTTCTCAGGCGGAGATGTACAGACTGTCACTTTGAATTTCAATATGAACGCCAACTGGCCGCTTGAAGACTGTGAATTCGTTGCTTTATTACAGAATAAAGACGCCGGACAGGGAAATCAGGGAGGGCTTGCCGGAGGATATCCGTTAAAGAAATTCGTTGTTTATCAAACAATTAAAAAAGGAGTTATTGACCTGACCCTTGAATTTTCCGCCAGCGACACCGCTGTTACAACACTAGACTCTGTTTTTTTTACAAATGAAACTTCGGGAGGATACATTGGAACCCCTGAAACATATGAATGGCTTTTCCCTGGAGCTAATCCTTCCACATCGGTTGAGAAGGATCCGACGGTTATTTATCCAGTTGCAGGAGAATATGACGTAACATTGATCGTGAACAGGGGAGGCCAGATTGATACTGTTACTAAGACCGCTTACATCAAATCAAGCTGGCCGACCGGTGTCCTCGAAAACAAAAATCCTTTCAACGCAAGGGTATTCCCGAATCCAAACAACGGGATATTTATCGTCAGCATGAATACGACAAAAGCAACCATTACAGAAATTACCATTACCAATACTGCCGGTGCTGTCTTCTATAAGGAATCAGGAGTAAACATCAACGGACAGATGCAGAAAACCATCCAGCTCGATAACGTTGCCTCCGGCATCTATTACCTCACCATCCAGAGTGATGATTCAAAATCTGTTCAAAAAATCGTTGTTAAATAGCTTTACTTGTTTTTTATAAAAAAAGGGCGGCGCCTGTGGCGTCGCCCTTTTTTTATACCCGGACCCTAACAAGCAACTTAATAATTGCTATCTTTGTCTGTAATAATAAACTTTCGATATGAAGTGGAATGTTATACTGCTCGCCTCGCTGCTGATATCCGTTTCAACCCTTGCAGGAACAATTGAAAAGGTATATCATTTTAACCAATACCAGCTCTCCTCAAAGCATGGTTATCAAACGGTTTCATTTGAAGATACAAAACAGGCCGGATTACCTGGTGAGCCATCGCTTCCATATCGCTCCGTCGTTTTAATGCTCCCTCCCGGTGAAGGAGTAACCGATATTGAGATCATACGTGAAAATGAGATTAAAATTCCGGGCACATTCGAGCTGTTTCCAAGGCAATACGATCTTCCCTTATCCCAGCCAAATAAAGGAAGTTTTGTAAAGAAAGAACAGGTTTACAAGGCCTCTGCCATCTACCCACTGAATCCCGGAGGTTCGCTCGACAACCAGTTTCTGAATGGGTATTCCCTTGCTCTTTCGGTTTTCACTCCCGTGGTTTATCACCCGGCAAGTGGAACTTTATCCTATTTCTCGAAAGTTACCATTCGTATAAGTACCGCACCAAGCACAAAGGCAGTAAAAGCCCTTGACCTTCTCACGGCTTCCGCTTCGGCTTTATCCCGTGTACGAACTGTTGTTCAGAATCCTGAAATGATTGACCAGTACCCGTTAAAAGTGGCAGGTTCGGACGATTATAAACTTCTTGTTATAACACCCGAACAATTCGTCTCCGAATATTCCGACTTATTGAATTTTTATACATCCAACGGAGTAACAAACGAGGTGCAGACCACAGAGTATATCGATGCCAACATGGCAGGGAATGATCTTCAGCAGAAAGTACGTAATTATATCAGGCAGGAATACACAAATAATAATATCGAATTTGCCTTGCTGGGTGGTGATATTCAATTTGTTCCCTATCGTGGCCTTTATTGTATTGCCTATTCAGGATCCGATATTTATGAAGACTATAACATTCCTGGTGATATTTATTTTTCTGCACTTGATGGGGAATGGAACGATTCCACTCTTGCCGGCGGAAGTGTCAGCAAATGGGGAGAACTGGGTGAAGAAGATCTCTATCCGGATGTGGCTGTTGCCCGGCTCACCTTCAACAATGTCAACGAGCTGCAGCACATGATTCATAAATCATATTACTATCAGCAGTACCCTGTGCTCGGCGAATCTAACCGCCCCTACCTGGTGGGTGAGTATTTGTACAATGATCCTCCTACCTACGGAGGTGACTATATGGAACTGCTGGTCGACGATCATGATGATAACGGATATTTTACACATGGTATTCCGGCAGCAGATAACGATATTGTCAGGCTCTATGATACACCGACCAATAACTGGGATCCGACAACATTGGTTTCCGGAATCAACCAGGGAAAATCCTTTATTCATCACCTGGGACACTCCACTGTTAATTACATGATGCGGCTTTACACATCAGACATAACCAATTCACGGTTTTCCCAGGTCAATGGTGTTATCCACAACTATGCGCTGATTTACACGCAGGGATGCATTGATGGTGCCTTTGACCTGCCCGATTGTATTGCTGAAAAAGCCATTTCCATCGACAATTTTGCCGTGGCAGGTGTTTTTAATTCACGTTACGGATGGTTCAACCAGGGAACAACCGACGGACCTTCCCAACATCTGCAACGCGAATTTGTCAGCGCAATGTATAATGATACGGTCATAAATCAGATCAAGGAGATCGGGGCCGCCCACATGATGTCGAAAATTAAGACAGCCCCGTGGGTCGGACTTCCTGGTGAATTCGA
>JBAXRT010000029.1:0-25567 GCA_037131065.1 bacterium
TAGAGCGTCAGATTGTGGCTCTGAAGGCCGTGGGTTCGAGTCCCATCTTCCACCCTTATTTTAAAGGCTGCCTATGCAGCCTTTTTTTATTGTCCTATATCGGGATATGGCATCAACTTGTTTCGTTAAATATGCCTGTCGATCTCCCGCTGGATGTCCTTTTGCTTTAGCGTCTCCCGTTTATCATAGGAGTGTTTCCCCTTGGCAAGCGCAATGGTCAGCTTGGCATATCCCTTTTCATTGATAAAGAGTACGGTCGGGATAATGGTAAAGCCACGTTCATTGACCTTGGTCTGAAGCTTTTTTAATTCACGCTTTGTAAGCAGCAACTTCCTGTCGCGTTTTGGCTCATGGTTGTAATGTGTGCCAAGCACATACTCGGCAATATGCATGTTCCTGACAAACAACTCATTTCCTGTAAATGAACAGTAAGCGTCTGCGATGTTTGCCTTTCCGTCGCGGATAGATTTGATCTCGGTACCCGTGAGCTGGATGCCTGCAGTAAACTCCTGCACCAGGAAATATTCGTGGGAAGCCCTTTTATTCTTTATCGTAACCGATTTTTCCATGTCCTGGAGAGGTCGCTCACTGCGCCAATTATGTTGCAAGATTAGGATAAATATCCTAATTAGCAAAGCCCGGGCGCAATTTAAATGCGGATGGTGATACCGAAAAGGAGGTTAATAAGTCCCTGTGGAAAATATCCGCTTGCCTCATAATGGTCACCGGAATAATAATATTGATACACCCAGGCATTGGACTCATACTTCAGGTTGAAAAGATTATTGACAAGCAAATTGAAACCGATCTCCTTGAAAGGTTTCAACCTGAAAGTATACCCTGCGGAAAAATTGTTCACAAAATACCCCTTCAGTGACCTGGAGCTATTGCTGGTATTATCAATATATTGCTTCCCGATGTACTTGGAAATCAGTGAGAAGGAGAGCCATGTAACAGGCTTCCAGGTCAAAATGCTTCCGAGGATGATACCTGGGGAGAAGGAGAGGTTGGTATTGCCAAGATACTCCTGTACCTGGCCCATGAAAGCTCCGGTGGAATCATAATTATCAACATAGGAGGTGAAATCCTTTATCTTGTTAGTGCTAAATGTTGCATTGATATTCCACTGAAGTTTCTTAAGGATTTCAAGACCTGCTGCTATCTCTAAACCGAGACGGTAACTGTGCGGTACATTGACCATCACCGCTTCCCCAACCCTGTTTATCTCTCCTGTGAGGACAAGCTGGTTGTTGTAGTTCATGTAGTAGACATTCACGTTGGCCTGGAATGCCTGGATTGTGAAATGATACCCAAGTTCGTAGTCAAACAGGGTTTCATAGGTCGGAATCCTCTCAGGATCGGCATCCTTGTGGTTGTTCCTGCTCGGCTCCCGGTTGGCCATTCCGAAAGAAAAATAGGCCTGGTGCTTATCGCTGAACTGGAAAAAAACACCTGCTTTAGGATTGAAAAAGTTGAAAATATGATCCTGGTCGACCGTCCGAAGATCATCAAGAGTGCCTGCCATGTGATATCCGACATACCGGTATTGCAGATCCGCGAAAAGTGTGATTAGTCTGACAGGGGAGTAGGTGAATTTTGAATAGATATTGAAATCTCTCTTCAGTCCTGTATTGCGGTAATAGTCGAGCTCATTATTCCCGTTCGACGCGTACTCAGCCCAGATGACTTTTCCGAAATGGTTCCCGTTGTATCGGTTCCATCCCCCGCCAATGGATAACTTCATTTTCTCTCCAAAAGAATTGTTGCTTGAGAATGTAAATCCATAGAAAGAGTTATCCATCATTTTCCGGTTCACAAGGTCAGTACGGGTGATGGTATCACCTCCGATGATGATATTTTCCAGACCGTAATCGGAGAGCTTTGCATTTTGGTCATAGTTTTCATAGTATCCCCGACCCCTTGTATAGTGCAGTGCAAGGTTAATATTCCATCCTTTGAGGATCCGCTGTGAGAACAGCAGCTGGTAATTGTCCTGCTTGTAATTGTCGGTCTGATTGTCATAATAGGCGATGTTGCCGTTTTTGTCGGTGTACTCTCCAGCTGGGTTATAAGTTCGGTTGGTAGCAAGGGAATCTTTCGGGACGCCTTCCCAGGATTGATAGGTTTTTTCATATCCCGAAAAAGTAATGAGTTTCAGGGTAGTGTTCTTTCCGAACCAGGCGCCTGAAAGGAAGTACGACTTAAGGTTCGACGTGGCCCGGTTAATGTATCCCTGTGAGGTAATGTACGATAATCTTCCGTCGACGCAAATCTTTCCGGCCATCAAACCTGTCCCGAAACGGAGTGTGGATTTAAAGGTTCCGTATGACCCTCCCGACAGATCAAGCTCTCCGTAAGGATCCTGCCTGAGGTCCGATGTTTTCAGGTTCACCGATGCACCGAATGCCCCGGCACCGTTGGTCGAAGTTCCTACGCCCCGCTGGATCTGGATATTTTCAGTAGAAGAGGCAAGATCGGGCAGATCCACAAACCAGACTCCCTGCGATTCGGCGTCATTCACAGGGATACCGTTGATAGTAACGTTGATCCTCGTCAGGTCGCTTCCCCGTATATTCATCCCGGTGTACCCGATGCCGTTCCCTGCATCTGAGGTGGTCACCAGGGAGGGTGTAGTCTGAAGCAGGTACGGCAGATCCCTGCCAAGATTAAAACCCCTGATCTCCTTGCCTGAGATCGTGCTGTAAGTAACGGGTTGTCCCTTCTGAACGCGGGTTGCCACAATATTGACTTCGTCACCGAGAATGGCATATCGCTCCATCACGATCGTTAAAACAGTGTCATGCGAAAGCGACAAGTCCAGTAGGCAGGACTCGAATCCCATGAAGGTGATCTTAAGCTTATGAGGACCTGGTATCAGCCCGCTGATGGTAAATTGACCGTTCTCATCGGTGACAGATGACACGTTGCTCTTTTCAGTTCGTAAATGTGCTCCCGGAAGAGGTTTCCCATTCTGCTTTTCAGCAACAGTACCCCGTACCGTTACCTGGGCCCGGGTCAGTCCGCAAATAAATAAAAATGCACAAAGCATTAAGGAGGCAACATGTGCTCTCACAAAGAAAGGATATGTTTTCATGGTTTTCACTTTATTCCTACACCGGCATTATCCGGACCAGGTTCAAAGGGTATAATCTCAGCCCTTGTATTGAGGCACCCCCTAAGAGTAGTCGATGCAAAGATAATAAATTCTGCTATTTTTGTATCATCAAAAAAGCAGCCATGAAGTTACTTATCATTAACGGCTCAAACCTCAACCTTCTGGGAACAAGGGAACCATCCATTTATGGAAAGGTGACCTTTGAGACTTACCTGAAGAAACTGCGAAAATATTACCATGAGATCTCTCTTGAATATTTCCAGAGTAACATCGAGGGAGAGATCATTAACGCCCTGCATAATGCTTCACATATATACGACGGCATCATTCTCAATGCCGGGGGATATACACACACCTCCGTTTCTATTGCTGATGCAGTGAAAGCGATAAAGATTCCGGTCATTGAGGTCCATATATCCAACACCTTTGCCAGGGAGCCATTCCGTCATGTATCTTACCTTTCACCAAATGCGAAAGGCAGTATCATAGGTTTTGGTATGGATTCGTACCGCCTGGCGGTTGAGAGTTTTATCGTCAGGATAGGGTAGGATCAGTGATCATAGAATTTCCTGGTATTCAACTGGGAGAACTTCCGATTCCCTTTGAGGTAATAATCAATTACAATATTTTTTCCGTACACATTTTTCATGTTGCCATGTTTCAAAAACCTTCTTTTCTGACGTGTTTTGGACAGGGTCTGGTAAAAACTAAAATGAGCCTTTGAAACAGCCCAGAAATCCTTAAAGCCCGCCTGTACGAGAAATTTTACGGCAGCAATACCGTCAAGAATAAGCCTTGCCGTAAAAACTTTGACCAGCCGGTCATCCGGGAGGTTTTTATATAAAAGGTAGAAATTGTTCCTGAAATTGAGGTAGGTTTTGCGCCATGAGATTTTTGGTAAGGTTCCTCCTCCGATATGGAAGACGGTAGAATTGGGGCAGTACATGATCTTATATCCCCCATTCTTCAGTCTCCAGCAAAAATCGATCTCCTCCATATGAGCAAAAAAATCCTCATCGAGACCGCCGAATTCGTGGTAAAGTTTTGCCCTGACAAACATACAGGCTCCGGTTGCCCAGAAGATCTCCACCTGGTCATCATATTGTCCATGGTCCTCCTCGATTGTCTGGAAGATCCTCCCCCTGCAGAACGGGTATCCGTATTTGTCGATAAATCCCCCTGCAGCACCTGCATATTCGAACCGTTTCGGATCGTGATAGGAACGGATCTTAGGCTGGCATGCCCCGATCTGAGGGTCGGAATCCATCAGGTCAACCAGTGGCTGCAACCAGTTCTCAGTAACCTCGATATCGGAATTCAGCAGTACATAGTATTCGGTATCTATCTGTTGCAGGGCAAGGTTATATCCTTTGGCAAAACCCTCATTGACCGGATTGTGGATGATTCTGATCCCGGGGTAATGGTTCCTGAGAAAGGAGACCGAGTCATCGCTCGAGGCATTATCCGCTACAATTACCTCTGCCTCAGCAGGCTGATACTGAACGAGCAACGGAAGAAATTTTTCAAGATATTTTCTACCGTTCCAGTTAAGGATTACAATGGCAATTCGTTTCAAAATCACTCTGATTTATGAAATATCCATACAAACATCGTTCATACAAACCTTGGATGATAATGTTGGATATTCCATGTGACCAATGAAGAATAAAATCATTAACACATGAAAACAAAGAGAGAGGCTGGTAGTGGTTGATTCCATCATTGATCTGGTAAAAGTACAAATAAAACAGATATCAATGATGGCAGGCGGATACCGGAAAAGTTACAGGTTTGTCGTTGGCAGGTCCCACTCTGAGTTTGCATTCTCACCCCAGGCATTGATGATCTGGGTATCCCCCAGGTCAAGTGGAGCATAGATCCTGTTCCTCAGGAAGATCCTCCATCTTGGTTCATTCACCTCGCCGATGGCATCGGAATGAAGCAGTGTGAAATCGCTTGTTACCATATCTTCCGAGTAAAAGACAAACTTTTTATTGCGCTGGGTCTGCTTAAGTGTATAATATTGCCATATCTCATAGGGATAAGAACTGGGCTCATTATAGTTGACGCTTCGCGCATTCGGCGGACCATACTCGAGAAATACCCTTCCACGGTCAGTCTGGTATCCCTTCTTTATCTTGTTACCGAAATTCGCCTGTGCCTTCTCTACTTCCAGCTTGTACCTGAGCCAGGCTTCACGAGGATTATTCTGATCGCGACGCTGCCAGTAGCTGTAAAAATACTCCTGCAGGGTTTTGAGGTCAGCAGTTTTCAGGGTTCCCCTGATAAAGGCCTTTTCGATCCCGGATGAGATCGGGTAGGTCGACCTGATATACTCTTTCAGGCTATCAGTATTGGTAATCTTCTCAACGAAAGTATTCTGAATATTGGTCGCAAGGAGGTCAGTAAAGGTCAGTTTGGCATTAGGATTGATCCTCTGGATGAACAACTTGTTCGAGGCAAGCAGCTCATTCTGCTGGTTCCTGGCCTCAACCACCAGGTTGTAATTCCCCGAAGCCAGGTTTTCGATGTTGATCTCTGACAGAAGAACATTCACTCCTTTAGGAACCTCACGCTTTACCTTGGCAAAATCGTTGAACTTCATGTTGTTCTCAAACGTTTCAAGGTAATAGGAGATAAGAAACTTCTGATCCTTTGGGATGACCTTATCAAGGTTATACAATTCGCAATAGAAGACGAGATTGGCTTCGTTTTCCGGGAAGAAAGTATAGACCATTGGTACGAGGTCGTACCCGCTTTTATTAAGAACAGAGACCGAATCGGATTTTTTGTAGGATTTGACAAGTTCAATACCTGAAATGGAAGGCTTATCCGGAGGAAAATCAACGGTAACCGACTGAACAAAGGGGGTGGCCTGGACAGATTTGTTTTTATCCGTCAGTCTGATCTCGAAGTCATAAGTTCCGTTGGGGATCAGGATTCGCTGCTGGTCGATGAAATAGAGGTTGATGTTGGTAGTATCGGTTAGTTCAGGACTCGGTAATTCATATTTGCTGAATGTCTTGATGGCATCACCCTGCTTAAATGTCATAAGGATATTGACCGTCGCCTGGAATTTCCCCCTTTCATTTTTAACGAACTGAACGCTATTCCCGGCTATTGAGATATAGGTTTCGATATAGGGGCCGTCGGGAGAATTAAATGTGGAATAGGTCAGGAAGGCCCACAGGTTCTTGGCTTCGGACTGGAATACCAGGGTGAAAAACATGATCGTAAGGAGAATTGCCTTTTTCATTTTTCAAATAATTTTGGATCGATTTCTGAGAACAAAATTAATCCTTTAAGGGTGAAATTGCAAGGATATTCGATAAGTTCGGGGTTTTATGGGGTAAAAGGAAACAGGGAGTGAGGTCCTCTTTCATTTGGTGATTTCCTAATTTTTGTACCTTTGCCGCTGGAGAGATGGCAGAGCGGTCGATTGCGGCGGTCTTGAAAACCGTTGTCCCGTTACCGGGACCGGGGGTTCGAATCCCTCTCTCTCCGCGAAGCGGGTGTGGGTTTGGGTGTGGTCGAAGTGTGGGTGTGAAAAATGTCACACTTTTATCACAATCACACCAAACTCGAACCGACTTCGGAGAGATGCCAGAGCGGTCGAATGGGGCGGTCTCGAAAACCGTTGACCCTCGTAAGGGGGTCCCAGGGTTCGAATCCCTGTCTCTCCGCCAACAAAAACCCGCCGACAGGCGGTTTTTTATTTATCAGAAAAACCGAAACTTGTTTCAGGCCCCGAATTTTCATACTTTTACCCTACAAATAATCTTAATTTGTTTTTCTGAAACAAGCCCCATGCCCCAAAAATCCACCTGTAACTGGCCCTCCGACGATCACTTGATGATCCGCTATCACGACGAGGAATGGGGAGTCCCGGTTCACGACGACAGGAAAATATTCGAGTTCTTCTTGCTTGACGCTTTCCAGGCAGGTTTGAGCTGGAGAACGGTCCTCTATAAACGGGAACATTTCCGGAAAGCATTCGACAACTTCGATGTGAAAAAGATCGCCGCCTATGGTGAAAAAGAGATTGTCAGGTTGCTCTCCGATGAAGGGATTATCCGGAACAAGGCCAAGATTAATGCAACCATTAGCAATGCCAAATGCTTCCTGGCCGTACAGAAGGAGTTTGGCAATTTCGATAAGTATATCTGGCAGTTCACCGGTGGGAACCCTATAAAAAATAAACTGAAAACCCTTTCAGAAATGGCGACCTCATCAAGGGAATCGGATGAAATGAGCCGTGATCTCAAATCAAGGGGATTCAAATTCGTCGGGACTACCATCTGCTACTCCTTTATGCAGGCAGCAGGTATGGTTAATGATCATCTCGTGCATTGTTTCAGGTATAAAACACTTTAATCAGGATCAATAATCATGGAGATAAAAGCTCAGCTTCTGGATCTTGTGATGAGGGATGAGGATTATGTCCTGTACCACGGTGATCAGCCATTGTTAACGCCCGGAGGAAGGGAGGTCGCAAGCCCGACAGCCCGGATTCTGAAGCAACTCCTTTTCGAACTCTCCATGAACCAAGGTTCCAGCCTGAGGAGTGTCAACACTTACTCTCTCTTTTCATTACAACTTGACTTTCTTGCACAAGGGGAGGACCCTTTTGAACACAATTTCGATTCCATTGCGGCACAGGACCCCTTCATTCAGCTGAAAGAGGGAAACAAGAAGCAATCCCAGGTTTTCGATCCCCTTCAGGCACAGAACCTCTTTGAAAAGAATCCCGCCATGCTGCCGGTTATCTTCTGGGGCGTTTCAGGCCTGCTTGTATCGTTCAATAATTTTCTGGCCGTAAACCACACTTCCGGTCCGGGAATATACGACCCCTCTGGTAAAATGATAACATCCGTCATCAGGGATGTCTATTTAAAATATGAAAAGTATGAGAAGACCGTGATCAATGCCCTTAGCCTTGTTCATGGTTCAGGAATTGTCCTGCCCCTGCTTCTTGTGGGAAGGTATGTCAATGCTTCGGAATATGTCAATGGATTAATGGCGGTCAGCCTTCAGCGAAACAAAGAATTCGTTACACTTGCTGATATTGAAAGTATCTTGAAAAATATCTTTGATGTCACGGGCAAGATCAGAGGCGAGATCGATCCTTATACTTTTTTTACAGAGAGGTTCCGGGAGGCCAGGAATGCCATCGAATACCTGCTTTGCTTTAAAGAAGTGAAGAAGGAGGGGGCAGAATCGCTCATTACCATGGGAGAGAGCAACGACGTTGAATTCAAATCAACGCTCCGGTGGGATCTTAAGGCCGGGAAGACCAGTCAGCACGTGGAAAGGGCAGTTCTTAAAACGATCTCAGCCTTTATGAACTCCGGGGGCGGTAGCCTGCTGATCGGGGTGCGCGACGACGGCAGTATCGAAGGGATTGAATCGGATCGTCTGCCGAACGAGGACAAATTCCTGCTTCATTTCTGGACTCTGGTGAGAACAGCCTTTGGAAAGGACGTTAGTCCATATCTGAAAACACGCCTCGAAAAGGCCGACGGAAAGACCATCTGCATCGTTAAGTGTTTCCGGAGCCAACGTCCTGTGTTCCTGAAACAACCGGGATTTGAGGAAGAGTTTTTTATCCGTGTTGGCCCCAGCAGCAATGCCCTAGCCGTCAGCGAGGCATTGAAGTACATCGCCGACCACTTTTCGGAAAAATAACGAAAGTTATTATTGGAAGGAGATATTGTTTCTTGCTGTAATCTTTTCGCAGTAATGACAGCTTAACTTAAGTTCACTTTTATCGATTACAGTAAACCGCGTCGGAACATCCTCATTATTGGTTATACAGTTTGGATTGAAGCACTTGACTATTTTTTCAACCTGATAGGGAATCTCAACCTTCTTCTTCTCAGTTACCTGGAATTTTTTTATCACGATGAGGGTTGCACTAGCGGCCACCAGGGCGATCTTATTGATCTCATCAGGTTTGAAATATTTGTTGCTCACCTTGATGATCCCTTTCTTTCCCATCTTCCGGCTTTCAAGGTTAGTTCCTATCAGGAGCTGGTTAGGGTATTCGGAAAGGTTCAGGATCTTGATGACCTGGAATACGCTGTTCGTTGGAATATGATCAATGACGGTGCCGTTTTCAATGGCGTTGACTTTTAATTCTTTCCTTGGATCTTCTTTTTCCATTTTCAAAACATTTATTTATTCAACAACACCTAAGATGGATGCAAGCAAGGCTTGCCGAACGAAAACCCCGTTTAGCGCCTGGGTGAAATAATAGGCTTTCGGGTTGTCATCAACGTCGGTGGTTATCTCGTTTACACGGGGTAGTGGATGAAGTATCTTCAGGTTTGGTTTTGCATCATCCAGCATGGCATTGCGAAGCACATAGGAGTTTTTTACCTTTTCATATTCCATCGGGTCGGAAAAACGCTCCTTCTGGATCCTGGTCATATAAAGGATGTCCACCTTTGGGATCACATCCTGGAGATCGGCATACTGGTGATAAGCAAGGTTACGCCCCTTGATGTGCATTTTCACAGAGCTGGGCAGTTTCAGCTCGGTAGGGGAGACCAGGTGAAAAGTGGTATTGTAGTTGCACAGCGCCATGACCAGCGAATGGACCGTCCTTCCGAATTTCAGGTCACCGACAAAGGCTATATTAAGATTATCCAGAGTCTCCTGAGTCTTCCGGATCGAATAGAGATCAAGCAGGGTCTGTGTTGGATGCTGGTTGGCCCCGTCGCCGGCATTGATTATAGGTACTTTCGATACCTCGCTGGCAAAACGGGCGCTGCCCTCCTTCGGGTGCCGCATCACAATGATATCCGAATAATTGCTGACTGTGAGAATCGTGTCACGCAGGGACTCCCCCTTTTGTACGCTCGATCCGGAAGGATCCGAAAATCCGATCACCTTTGCCCCGAGCCGTGTGGCAGCGCTTTCAAAACTCAGCCTGGTCCTGGTGGAGGGTTCAAAAAAAAGGGTGGCCACGACAAAATCTTCCAGGATACGTTGCCTGGGCCTTTTTTCAAACGCCCCCGCAAGATCGAGAATACGGATATGTTCCTCCCGTGTGAAATCGTTGATGGAAACAAGACTTTTACTTTTCATCTCTGCCTGTCTGACTTTTTGGTTACTGACAAATATAAAAAAAATCCCGGCGAGTGCCGGGATTAAATTATTACTTGATTTTATGCTTCTTAAGAAAATCACCAAGGATCATATCCAGGTCAGGTTTCCCGATCTCCTGAAGGTCATAGTAAACCCGTGTGTTGGGTTTCTTGATCTTCACGATGCGGTTCAGATCGATAGGAGTTGCAATGATCACCGAATCACATTTGGTCTTGTTGATGGTGCTCTCAAGGTCCTTCACCTGCTGGCTTCCATAGCCCATCGCAGGAAGCAGATGACCAATCTCAGGATAAATACGGAAGGTCTCGGCCAGTTTTCCAACGACATAAGGTCTCGGATCGACGATCTCGGCTGCACCATATTTATAGGCAGCAACGATACCTGCGCCGATCTTCATTTCACCATGGGTTAATGTAGGTCCGTCTTCAATCACAAGGACCTTTTTCCCGCGGATCAGCGACTCATCATCCACCCTGATGGGGGATGCGCCGTCGACGACGATGGCATTCGGGTTGATCTTGCGGATATTCTCCCGAACTTTGGTTATGTTCTCCGGGTTGGCCGAGTCGATCTTGTTCAGGATCACCACATCGGCAATACGGATATTCACTTCACCGGGATAGTATCCGATCTCGGCGCCCGGCCTGTGGGGGTCGGCAACTGTTACCATGAGATCCGGCTTGTAGAAGGGGAAGTCGTTATTCCCGCCATCCCAAAGAATAACATCGCAGCCACCGGGATCCTTTTCCGCCTGGCGCAGGATGGCTTCATAATCAACGCCGGCATAGATTACATTCCCGCGGACTACGTGCGGTTCGTATTCCTCCATCTCCTCAATGGTGCATTTATGCTTCACAAGGTCTTTCAGGGTCGCAAAACGCTGGACCTTCTGTTCTACGAGATCTCCATAAGGCATAGGGTGCCTGACGGCCACCACTTTCAGCCCCTTATTCATCAGGATCTCGATGATCCTCCTGGAGGTCTGGCTTTTTCCGCAACCTGTGCGTGTTGCGCCAACGGCAATAACAGGTTTTGTGCTCTTAACCATCGTCTCCTTCGGCCCGAGAAGGATGAAATTAGCTCCTGCTGCATTTACAATGGAGCTCATGTTCATGACTCTTTGATAAGGCACGTCGCTGTACGCGAAATTACAGACATCCACATCGTACTTCCTGATGAGTTCTGGTAATTCGCTCTCGGCATAGATTGGAATCCCTTTCGGATAGAGTTTCCCTGCAAGGGCAGCCGGGTATTTCCGTCCGTCAATGTCGGGAATCTGGGCAGCAGTAAAAGCCACCACGTTGAAGTTACTGTTCGCTCGGTAATAGGTGTTGAAATTGTGAAAATCGCGCCCGGCCGCGCCGATGATGATTACATTCTTTTTCATTCTGACCTCGCTTTTTACGGGTTTTACAATATGTTGTTGATGTTTATCTCTGAAAAGGAAATGAATTGCAAACCTACTTATTTTTTGTCTATTACCCAAATCCGGAACCAAAAATGACCGGATGCTATCACCCGGAGCACCTGCACCCTGCTCGCTAAAAATTGATAACTTTGCGGAAAATTTATCCGATGATCGAACAGAAACTTCTTCTGCAGACCTGTGAAGCAATAAAAGTCCTGTATGGGAAAACCATCGACTCCGGCGCCATTGGTCTTGAGAAAACGAAGAAAGAGATCACAGGGGATTTTACGATCATCGCTTTTCCGTTTACAAAGATTTCCCGGAAATCGCCGGAGATAACTGCCAATGAAATAGGCCTTTTTCTTTCAGAAAAAATCAGCAGTATAAAGTCCTTTCATGTCATCAAAGGGTTTCTGAACATTTTATTGCATGACGATTATTGGATTGAATTTGCCCGGGAAAATGCCTTTTCCAGGGATTTTGGAATGGCTACACCAAATGAAAAGGGCCCGGTGGTCCTCGAATATTCCTCGCCAAATACCAATAAACCTTTGCACCTTGGTCACATCCGCAATAATCTTCTGGGTTTTTCCCTTGCAAGGATCCTTACAGCCAACGGAAGTCAGGTGGTCAAGGTCAACCTGGTCAACGACCGGGGAATCCATATTTGCAAATCCATGCTGGCATACAGCCGCTGGGGAAATGGCGAGACTCCCGGATCCTCAGGAATCAAAGGAGACCACCTGATCGGAAAGTATTATGTTCTCTTTGAGAAATATTACCGGGAAGAGATAAAGGAGCTGGTAGAAAAGGGACTGACAGAGGAGGAGGCCATGCGACAGGCCCCGGTTATCCTGGAGGCCCAGGAACTACTTCGCAAATGGGAGGCAATGGATCCTGAAACAGTTTCACTGTGGAGTATGATGAACGGGTGGGCCTATTCTGGATTTGAAGAGACTTACAAGCGGCTCGGGATCGAATTTGACAAGATTTATTATGAAAGCAAGACCTACCTCCTTGGGAAACAGCTTGTACTGGACGGATTAGACCACGGTAAGCTGACAAAGAAAGCGGATGGAAGTGTCTGGGCAGATCTTTCTGCTGAAGGCCTTGATGAAAAACTACTTCTCAGGTCGGACGGGACTTCGGTTTACATGACCCAGGACCTTGGCACAGCTCAGTTGAGGTTTGAGGAGTTTCATCCCTCTGAGATGATCTACGTTGTGGGTAATGAACAGAACTATCACTTTGATGTCCTGAAACACGTATTGGCTCATCTTGGCAAACGATGGGCATCCCATATCTACCATCTCTCTTACGGAATGGTCGAACTTCCGCAGGGAAAGATGAAATCCCGGGAAGGGACCGTGGTTGACGCCGACGATCTGATGGATGAGATGTTTCGGACAGCAGAGGAACGCACAAGGGAACTTGGTAAGGTCGATGATTTTTCTGATGATGAGGCCGGGGATCTCTTTCGTATGATTGGCCTTGGTGCCCTGAAATATTTTATCCTGAAGGTCGATCCGAAAAAGAATATGCTGTTCGATCCGGAGGAATCGATCGATTTCAACGGGAACACCGGCCCCTTTATTCAATATACTTATGCCCGTATTCAGTCTCTTCTCAGGAAAGCAGAGGTGGCAGGAATTCAAACCGAACTAAAAATTGATGATCACCACTTCAGCCTACTGGAGCAGGAAAGGGTAATCGTTAAAATCCTCTATTCGTTTCCCTCTGTCATCAGGCAATCCGGGCAGGAATTGAACCCTGCAGTTATTGCAAACTATGTATTTGACCTGGCCAAAGAGTATAACCAGTTTTACCAGGAGGTCCCGGTCCTCAAAGCAGTCGATGAAGTGAGCAGGTCTTTCAGACTGCTGCTTTCCCTCTTTACAGCTTCAGTCACAAGGCGCTCTCTTACTCTCCTAGGTATTGATGTTCCGGAACGCATGTAAAAAAAAAGAGGCCGTCTTTGGCAGACGACCTCTTTTCGTAGTATCAGATTAGATGATTAGTTAACAACAATCTTCTTGTTGATATAACCGTCAGCCATCTTGAGTTTCAGGTTGTAAATTCCCGATTTCAGATCAGAAGTATTGATAGTCATGATGTTTGCATCAGAATTCTGGATAAGAACGGCCTGTCCTACAAGATTGATAATACGGATCTCCTGGATGTTCACTGAAGATTCAATATTCAATTGATCAACAACAGGGTTAGGATAAACTTTTACAGAAGCCTGTGAAAGATCGTTGATGCCGGTACCGCCTACATAGATGTAATCGGTCTTTACAAGGGTCATGTCGCCCCACTCGTTGGTAGCCTTCAGGGTTACGTTGAAGGCACCAGAGTTGTTGTAAGTAATAGCAGGAGGATTCTCGGCAGTTGAAGTTGCCGGTATCCCGCCTTCGAATGTCCACTGGAATGATGTTGTGCCGGGGGATGACAGGTTGGTAAAAGTAACCTGGCCGCCAAGAACGATCGCCGTGTCTGATGCTTCAAAATCAGGAACCGGGGCAACAAGGTTTCCGTCGAATTTATACATGCCGCCTGCTCCACTGTTTGCAAATGCTCCGGCCCAACCGGTTGAATCATCAATAAAGTCAGTGGCAAGAAACTGAAGCCCGATAGTAGCTGCCATGTCAATCCATGTTTCGCCATCATCAAAGCTGTATGTAACGCCTGCAAGGCCACTGGCAGCATCGGCGCCTGTCCTTACCCAGGTGCTTTCGCTTCCGGGAATGAAAGCCATATCATTGTTGAATACATTTCCGGTCTGGATAACTTCAGTAAATGTAGCTCCGCCGTCCGACGTTTTGGCTAACCTGCCAGGACTTCCGGATGTTGCATCAAGGTCCATAATAAGACCGGTGGTTTCATCCTTGAAGAAGGGCTTAATGTAAATTCCTTCAAACGGAGTACAGGAAGCAACAGTCCAGTTCAAACCTTTATCGACTGATTTGTAAATCCTGCCGAGGTTTGTCCCGAACCATACTATGTCTCCAACTACAGATTTGTATCCGACTATTCCCCATTCACCGCTCAGCGGGGTGGGACTGTTAGCCCCTGGAACTGCAGTCCAAGTAGTACCGCCATCTGTGGTGGTGTACATTTCAAATTTTCCGCTGATGGGATCGCCCATGCACCATCCGGTATTGGCATCCCAGAAATGAAGGCAGTTCGGGAAGGATGCAGAATTTGTAAAAGGTGCGGTTTCCTGTTTTGCCCAGGTAGTACCACCATCAGTGGTTGCATAAATACCCATGGGTTTTGAACCGCTTGCCCTGAACATAGGGGCCCAGGCTTTGTTGGCATCAACAGCCTCGATCATGGCAAACTTCAGACCAGTGGTTCCCGTGGCTGTGGTAACCGTTCCTGCTACCCAGGTGGTTCCTCCATCTATCGTCTTGGTGTAATCGCGGCAGGAGTTGGCAGGAGTAGTGCCGTCATACGCAGCAGCCCAGACTACGCTGGCATCAACTGCCGACATGTAGTCGATGCCACGTGAATCGGCTAAATTGCTGTTTTGTTCAATCCACTGCGCCTGGGTGGAGATTACGATGGCAACAATGGCAAAAATAGATAGTAAGATTTTTTTCATGACTTCGTGGTTTTGGTGAATAATAATTATTTGTTCAAAAGTACAAATATTTTTTTTTCCTCAAAGTGATTTTTGAAAAAATATCACATCACCCATTTCTTTCTGTCAAAAGAGCGGGGCTTGTCCTATCCCGCTCCTCCCGCTTTCGCAGAAATTCTTATTTTTGCAGCCTGATAAAGAAAAAAGATGTTTGAAGGATTAAGTGACAAACTCGACAGGGCATTTAAGGTCCTGAAAGGTCATGGACATATAACGGAGATCAATGTGGCGGAAACGCTTAAAGATGTCAGAAAAGCATTGCTTGATGCCGATGTAAGCTTTAAGATCGCCAAACATTTTACCGAACAGATCAAAGAAAAGGCGCTTGGACAGAATGTTCTCACCGCCGTGTCGCCAGGTCAGCTGATGATCAAGATCGTGCATGATGAACTGGTCGACCTCATGGGCAGGGAGAAAACTGATCTCAATCTGAAAGGGGATCCGGGGATTATTCTTGTAGCAGGACTTCAGGGTTCAGGGAAAACGACGTTCTCGGCCAAGCTGGCCAATTATATTAAAACAAAGAAGGGAAGGAAACCTTTGCTCGTTGCTTGCGACGTTTACCGTCCGGCTGCCATTGCCCAGCTGAAAGTCCTCGGCGAACAGATCGGTGTCGAGGTCTTTTCTGAAGAGGGTAACCAGGATCCCGTCAAGATCGCAAAGCATGCAGTGACCTACGCAAAGGAAAATGGATTCCAGACCATCATCGTGGATACGGCTGGCCGACTTGCCATTGATGAAGAGATGATGGATGAGATCGCTTCCATTAAAAAGACACTGAATCCCCAGGAAACTTTGTTTGTCGTTGATTCGATGACAGGGCAGGATGCAGTAAACACAGCAAAAGCCTTTAATGATCGCCTCGATTTTGAAGGTGTGGTCCTGACAAAACTGGATGGCGATACCAGGGGAGGGGCAGCCCTCAGCATTCGTTCGGTGGTAAACAAACCCATCAAGTTTGTAGGATTGGGCGAAAAAATGGATGCCATCGATGTTTTTTATCCCGAAAGAATGGCTGACCGAATACTGGGAATGGGTGACATTGTCTCTCTGGTTGAAAAGGCCCAGGAGCAGTTTGATGAAGAAGAGGCCCAGAAACTCCAGCGGAAGATTGCCAAGAACCAGTTTGATTTTAATGATTTTATAGCCCAGATCAAACAGATCAAGAAGATGGGCAACGTCAAAGATCTTCTTGGAATGCTCCCGGGAATGGGCAAAGCCATCCGGAACCTCGACATCGACGACAATGCATTCAAAGGCATCGAGGCTATTATCTATTCCATGACCCCGGCAGAGCGTGAAAACCCGTCTATCCTGAACGGAAATCGCAGGAAACGCATTGCCGCAGGATCCGGAACAAATATCCAGGAGGTCAACCGGCTGATCAAGCAGTTTGAGGATACACGGAAAATGATGAAGATGGTTACGGCCAATAAGGGAAGGAATATGGCCAATGTCATGAGGAACATGAAAAACATGAACTAATACTGCCCTATGAAGCTTCTTGATGGAAAAATGGTCGCCCAGGAGATCCGGCGTGAAATTGCGAACGAAGTTGTAACGGAAATGCTTGATAAGGCAAGACCTGCACCGCACATCGCAGCCGTCCTCGTGGGAGACGACCCCGCCAGCCAATCCTACGTAGCCGGAAAGGAAAAAGCGTGCCGGGAAGTTGGATTCCTCTCTTCAGTCTACCGTTATCCTGCTACCATATCCGAAGGTCAGTTGCTCGATGTGGTCGATTTTCTGAACAGGGATCCAGAGATCGATGGCTTCATCGTTCAGCTTCCATTACCCCGTCATATCAATGAGCAGAAGATTATTGAAAGGATAGACCCTCTGAAGGACATTGACGGCTTTCATCCGGTGAATGTCGGTAAGATGGTCCTCAACATTCCTGCCTTTCTTCCGGCCACACCCTTTGGGATCGTAACCCTTCTCGACCGGTATGATATTGAAACGGAAGGGAAACATTGTGTTGTGCTTGGTCGCAGCAATATCGTTGGAACACCGCTGAGCATCCTTCTTTCCCGGAAAGCCAAAAGGGGAAATGCAACGGTTACCCTCTGCCACAGTTTCACGAGGGATATGGCTCAAATTGCAAAGGAGGCAGACATACTTGTAGCAGCCATGGGAAAGTCCGGAGCAGTGACAGCTGATATGGTGAAGCAGGACGCTGTTGTGATCGATGTAGGTATCCACAGGATCCTGTCGGCAGAATCAAAATCTGGCTACCTGTTTAAAGGGGATGTGCAATTCGATGCGGTTTCGCGCAAGTGCAGCTATATCACTCCTGTACCTGGAGGGATCGGGCCAATGACGATCGCCTCACTGTTGATGAATTCCATGAAAGCAGCAAAAAAAGAGTTCAAATAGACCCTGTTTGAATCAACCGGAGGAAATATTGCTTCAGGCAGGAAGGATCCTTCCTGTTCTTGAAGAGTTTTACTCCCTCCAGGGGGAGGGGTATAACACTGGCAAGGCAGCCTATTTTATCAGGATTGGTGGCTGTGATGTCGGCTGCCGCTGGTGTGATGTGAAAGAGGCATGGAATGCCGAGACGATCCCACCCGTCAGTACGGATGCTGTGATAAAACGTGCTGCCTCTTTTCCTGCAAAAGCAATCGTCGTCACCGGCGGCGAACCGCTGACCTATAATCTGGATTATCTCTGCGAGGGTCTCAAAGAGAATAAGATTAGCCGGTTCCTCGAAACATCAGGTTCCTGTGCGCTTAGTGGTGAATGGGAATGGATCTGTTTCTCTCCCAAAAAAGAGGCTCCTCCGGTCAGGGAAATGTACCAGGTGGCAGATGAACTGAAGGTGATCATCTTCAACCGGGATGATTTTGCATGGGCAGAGGAAAACAGGGCAAAAATGGATCCCTCAGTTCAGTTTTACCTCCAGCCCGAATGGAGCCGGCGAAATGCCATGATGACTGAGATTGTAAATTATATCAAATCCAACCCCGGATGGAAGATCTCACTGCAAAGCCACAAATACATGCATATACCATGAGATCAGTCCGGAAACAAATTTCTGTTTTCTTATTACTTTTTTTCTTATCGGTTCTCTGCTCGATCCCGTCGGACCTTCAAGGACAGAATTATCAGGCGCTTTCAACAAAGAATAAAAAAGCCGAAAAACTCTTTCGGGAGGCATCGGATCAATACAATATGAAGGAGTATGATAAAGCACTAATATCCCTCGGGAAAGCGATCAAAACCGATCCGGAGTTTATCGAAGCCTATATCTTATCCGGGGATATCCTTTCCGACCAGCAGAAAATCCCGGAAGCTGTCAGTTCATACAGGTCCGCGCTGGCTATCAGACCCGATTATTCACCCAACCTCTATTATATCCTCGCAAACCTTCAGTATACCTATGGTTACTATGCCGCTGCAAAATCGGATTTCGAAAAATATCTATACTTTGAACGGACTCCTAAAAACAAGAGAGATAACTCCCTGCGTGGGATAACAGCATGTGAATTTGCCCTTGATGCGTTAAAAAACCCTGTTCCGTTTAATCCGGTGAGCCTTGGCGACAGCATCAATACCGAAGAGGATGAGTTTGTCAACGCCATTACGGCCGACGACCAGGTATTGTACTTTACAAGAAAACTACTGAAAAGGTATGATGCACAGAATGATAAAGCATATTATGAAGAGGACTTCTTCTATTCTGTGCGTAACCAGGATTCGGTATGGAGAAGTGCCTTGAACCTTGGTCCTCCTATTAACACAATGTGGAATGAAGGTGCACTGACTATCTCACCCGACGGCCGTTATCTTTTCTTTGCTGGCTGCCAGCGCCCTGGAGGATATGGCAGTTGCGACCTCTACTGGTCAAAAAGAGCCGGAGATCAATGGTCTGAGCCTGAAAACCTCGGACCTGAGGTAAACAGTGCTGCATGGGAATCACAGCCATCATTCTCCTCCGACGGATCGACGCTCTATTTTGCAAGTACCCGGAAAGGGGGAAAGGGAAGTTCCGACATTTGGAGAACAAGCCTTAATCCGGATGGTACATGGACAATCCCGATCAACCTGGGAGATTCTGTCAACACACCACTTGAAGAACAGACCCCGTTTATACATCCCGATAACCAAAACCTCTATTTTGCCTCAAGGGGTTTCACGGGGATGGGCGGCGCGGATCTTTTCCATAGCCGGACAGACAAGAACGGAAATTTGGGAAAGGCTCAGAACCTGGGTTATCCGATCAATACCTTTGCTGACGAGTTTGCACTTATCCTCAATGCCAAAGGCGATATGGCTTATATCTCCTCCGATAAACTGGGAGGAAAAGGGAAAATGGATATCTACCGGTTTGTCCTTTATAACAAGGCAAGGCCGAACCCGGTGACCTACTTCAAAGGTGTAGTCTTTAACAGTGAAACAAAGCAACGGCTCAGGGCTGATTTCGAACTTACTGACCTGAAGAGCGGAAAAACGATCGCCCGCTCTTTCTCCGATTCCCTGACAGGAGCCTTTATGCTTATATTACCAACCGACTATGAATATGCCCTCAGTGTATCAAAACCCGGATACCTTTTCTATTCCGACCATTTTTCACTGATCGGAAGCCATTCTGCCGACAATCCGTTTGTTAGAAACATCCCGCTGCATGAGGTCATGGTGGGGGAGAGCGTCATTCTTAAAAACATTTTCTTCGATACCGATAAATTTGAGATCAAACCGGAGTCGGAAGTCGAACTACAGCGGCTTATCAGACTTCTACTGGAAAATGCAAAGATCCGTATTGAACTCAGCGGCCATACTGATAACATCGGTATGCGCGACCATAACGAAACCCTTTCCCTTAACAGAGCCAGGGCTGTTTTTGATTATCTGGCAGGGCATGGAATTGCAAAAGAGAGGCTATCCTTTACCGGGTATGGTTTTTCAAGACCCATCGATACCAACGATACCGAACAGGGACGCGCCAATAACCGCAGGACGGAATTTAAAATTATTGGGAAATAACAATAATTTCAGGAAATTCCTTACCTTTGCACCCCAAAAAAATTGAGGGGATCATGATGATCAAGATCACACTTCCGGATAATTCGGTAAGGGAATTTCAGGGTGGTACCACCGGACTGGAAATTGCCAAAAGCATCAGTGAAGGTTTGGCCAGGAATGTAATGGCAGTTAAAGTGAACAACGAGGTTTGGGACCTGACAAGACCCATCCTTACGGATGCCAGGATCAAGTTGTTTACCTGGGAAGATCCCGAAGGTAAGGCTGCCATGTGGCACTCCTCCGCCCATCTTATGGCTGAGGCTGTTGAATTGCTTTACCCCGGGGTGAAATTCGGCATCGGACCCGACATCGAAAATGGTTTCTACTACGATATTGATTTCGGTTCCCATTCCATCTCCTCCGATGACTTTACAAAGATTGAAAATAAATTTCTTGAGCTGGTAAGGGAAAAACAGGCTTTTGTCAGGAAAGAGGTCTCCAAACCCGATGCGGTAAAATACTTTACTGATAAGAAAGATGAATACAAGGTGGAGTTGCTTAAAGACCTTGAAGATGGACAGATCACCTTTTATGAATCCGGTCATTTCACCGATCTGTGCCGCGGACCCCATCTGCCCGACACAAGCCCGATCAAGGCGGTCAAACTTCTGAACATTGCCGGTGCTTACTGGAGAGGGGATGAGACCCGTAAACAACTTACCAGGATCTACGGGATCACTTTCCCGAAGCAGAAAGACCTGCAGGACTACCTGGTAATGCTGGAAGAGGCTAAGAAACGGGATCACCGGAAACTGGGCAAAGAACTCGAACTTTTCACTTTCTCCCAGAGGGTAGGCGCAGGACTTCCTCTTTGGCTGCCGAGGGGTGCCCAGGTCAGGGAACTTCTTGAGCAGTTCCTAAAAAAAGCACAAAAAAAGGCAGGTTATGTCCCCGTGATCTGTCCCCACATCGGACATGTAGATCTGTACAAGACTTCAGGGCATTACCAGAAATATGGTGAGAGTTCATTTCGCCCGATCACAACCCCGATTCCCGGAGAGGAGTTCTTCCTTAAACCAATGAATTGTCCACACCATTGCGAGATTTATAAGGCCATGCCGAGATCTTACAAAGACCTGCCGATAAGGCTTGCCGAATTCGGTACTGTATATCGGTATGAACAGAGCGGGGAGTTGCACGGTCTCACCAGGGTGAGGGGATTTACGCAGGACGATGCCCATATATTCTGCACACCCGACCAGGTAAAAGATGAATTCAAGGGAGTCATGGATATTGTCATGCTGATCTTTAAAGCCCTTGATTTTAAGGATTTTGTTGTACAGATATCCCTTCGTGACCCTGGGAACAAAGAGAAATACATCGGAAGCGATGAGAATTGGGATAAAGCAGAAAAGGCCATCCTGGAGGTTGCCGAGGAGAGGAAGCTGAATACCGTGATTGTTCCCGGTGAAGCAGCTTTCTACGGTCCCAAGATGGATTTTATGGTCAAGGATGCCCTCGGCAGAAAATGGCAGCTCGGAACCATCCAGGTCGACTATAACCTTCCTGAACGGTTTGAACTTGAGTATATAGGGAATGATAACCAGAAACACAGGCCTGTCATGATCCACCGTGCCCCCTTTGGTTCCATGGAACGGTTTGTTGCAGTCCTGCTGGAACACACTGCTGGAAACTTCCCGGTCTGGCTTTCTGCTGATCAGGCTATCGTATTGCCAATCAGTGAGAAATTTCATGATTATGCAAAAAAAGTTTTAGAATTGCTAAATAATTCCGATATTCGCGTCCGGATTGATGTTCGGAATGAAAAGGCCGGAAAGAAAATTCGTGATGCCGAACTACTGAAGATCCCATACATGCTGGTTGTAGGAGAAAGGGAAGAACAGAACGGAACCGTTGGGGTACGCAGGCATGGTGCAGGAGATCTTGGTCCGCAGAAAGTGGAAGATTTTATAAATATAGTCCGCCAGGAAGTAAAAAAGGAACTGGGGGATTTATAATTTTATTATTAACAAAATATAGGAGGAAATTACTTATAGTTACTCAATACAACAATCCCCGAAGGTTCACCAGGCCGGGAAAGAAAGAAGAACTTTATAATATCAACGAATATATAAAATCACCCGTTGTCCGTGTCGTGGGTGAGAACATTCAGCCCGGGATTTACAATATCAGGGAAGCCCTTAATATTGCGGAAAACCTGGGACTTGACCTGGTTGAAATCTCCCCGACTGCAAATCCACCGGTTTGTAAAGTAATCGATTATAAGAAATTCCTTTACGAGCTGAAAAAGAAGCAGAAGGAGATGAAAGCCAAGACAGCCAAGATCATCGTGAAAGAGATCAGGCTTGGTCCAAACACCGATGATCATGATTTCAATTTTAAGCTGAATCATGCGATCAAATTCCTGAAAGACGGGGCAAAGGTCAAGGTTGACGTGTTCTTCAAGGGAAGATCGATCATATATAAAGAACAGGGAGAACTGATATTGCTGAAATTTGCACAGGCCCTGGTGGAGATAGGAAAGATCGAACAGATGCCAAGACTTGAAGGGAAAAGAATGATCATGATCATCACTCCGAAAAAATAATCAAGTAATCATTAATTCAATAAATCATTAATTCAACAACTAGGTGAAATGCCAAAAATGAAGACCAAATCCGGTGCCAAGAAAAGATTTGCACTGACGGGAACCGGAAAAATCAAGAGGAAGCATGCTTATAAAAGCCATATCCTGACGAAAAAGACGATTAAGAGGAAGAGGAATTTAACTTACTCAACACTCGTCGATAAAGCAGATGAGGCCAATATTAAAGAAATGCTCCAGGGTTAATTAACAAATTGTTTCACTTACTTGCAGCTCCGAAGATCCCTTAAAGGGACGCTCAAGTAAAAAAATCAGATTATGCCAAGATCAGTAAATTCAGTTGCGTCAAGAGAACGAAGAAAAAAGATCCTGAAAAGGTCAAAGGGTCAGTTCGGAAGAAGGAAAAATGTCCTGACCGTTGCAAAAAATTCAGTTGAAAAGGGTCTGACCTATGCTTACCGCGATCGCCGTACCAAGAAAAGGAACTTTCGCGGTCTGTGGATCACCAGAATCAACGCCGGTGTTCGTGAATTCGGAATGTCATACTCCGTTTTTATGGGTAAACTGGCTGAAAAAAATATCCTGTTAAACAGGAAAAGCCTGGCCGACCTGGCCATGAACCATCCGGATGCATTTAAAGCACTGGTGGAAGAAGTAAACAGCTAGGTTTTGCAAACTCAATGAAAAGCCACCCAACAGGTGGCTTTTTTTTTTATTGCTCCGGATAGATCTCAGTATATCTTTTCATGAAAAGAGGAACCTGGTCTGCATTCAGGTTCTTAGCGATGATCTCCTTCCTTGAATTAAGGATGTAAATGACCGGTGTTTGAGAGATGTTATACTGCTCGTGGAAATTCCCGGTGAGCGTCCTTGGACCATCGACATTGATCCAGGTCATGTTTTTCTTCCTGATCTGCGATTTCCATTTAACGAGGGAGGTGTCTGAACATACCCCGAGTATCTTCAAACCATAGATATCCTTATACTGCTCATAGAAGTTCCTGAGTTTGGGGATCTCCTGTTCACAATGTCCGCAATCGGGATCCCAGAAGAGCAGGATCAGGTATTTTGAATCTATATTGTGCATGGAAACCAGCTTGTTGCTTGTGTCAGTCATGATCATATTGGGAGCCTTCTGGCCGATCAGGATTGGCCGGAGCTGGTTTGCTTTTTTAATTATTCGTTCGATGACTGCCTGGTTCAGCCACGGGGTCTTTCCAGTAACATAATAGGTGTCGACCAGGTGGACGAAGATCTCATCGAAACCCATGATCTCCGAGTTTTCATAATGGTAGGTTGTGAACCAGATGAGGTATTTGAACATCTCCAGGTTTGACCTGGACTCCGTTATCAGGCGATCAATCTCCATGATCAGGGTATCCGGATCCTGGAAAAGGACCTTGTCAAAATACTTTTGCAGCTTAGTGTGGAAAACGGGGGTTCTCAAAAGCCGGTCATCGGTAAAATCTGTATCATCCCAGAAATGGCAGGCATAGTATTCTGCGGTAGCCGAATAGTTGCTCTCTGTTACGTCTGCCCCGGGAGAGGCAATGGCGGGTTCTTTCATTGCGTTCATCATGAATGCCATAAAGGAACCCGGGTGCTTCCGGATCAGATCCAGTTTGTAAGCAATGATCTCCTGGTTTATTTCACTGACCCTCTTCAGCCCGGCAACAGAATCTGCAGCATGAAGGTTTTTCAACTCCTTCTGAATTGCCTGGATCTCATCAAATTTTTTCTTGTTGTATGCAAGATATTCGTAAAAGAGAGAATTTTCAGCGGAACCGGCGACCACCATCTTCCCCGTCAGGTCGCTAATCTCAGTCTCCATTGAAAATCTTTGATCGCTGTTGATGATAAAATCAAAGTGCACCTTATCCGTGATCACGAAAATATACATTCCTTTTGGGGTAGAGGCAGAGGTGTTGTAAAGACAGCGGCCTGATTGATCTATTTTGACGGTATCTTTGATGTAGGTTCCGTTCCCGTAATAATTGGCAATTAGGCAGGTAGTGTCGTGAATTCCCTTAATTTTAAATGCGATCCGGTAATTCTGCTGAGAGAAAGAGGAGGCATTCAAAAGAAGAATCAAAAGAGCAGTAAGTATCCTTGTTTTGTTCGTTGAAACTGTCATCTCTCAGATAACGCTTAATGATCAATCCTATTTTCGAAGCGGCTAATATGGTCTGAAGAAAAACCTGACATAAAAATAGCCGATGGCTTCATTCAGGGTCTCCCGGAAGCCCTTTCCTGTTTTCCACCAGTTGTCTTTCCCGTAGTAGTAGTTCTTAATGGAGATGATGCCAACCTTGTATGCATCCCCCATTGCCGACTGGAAAAGCATTCTGCTCCTTCCGCCATGTACACTCATCGTCATGAGATTGATGGATCTTACATCCGGCCTGTTCAGTTTCAGCCATTTTGCAAGTTCTTTTGCGGAATTATAAGTCCTGTCGTTCCTTATCTCTTTAGAAGGGACAGTTACCAGCCTGGTCGAATCAAATCCTGACCTCAGTAATGTTGCATAGGCCACGTTGGCCGTATTGTCATATGCGATGAGCAGATGACCTGTTTCCAGCGGGGTTCCCGTTGTGATAAGGAGTTTGTAGTTCCCCCGTTTGAACTCCCTGACAGCTGAGTCAATCACATAATCTGTGACATATCCCTCCAGGACAAGTACCTCTGCATTAACACGATGAACAGGGGCAAGGATGTCGTATA
>JBAXRT010000030.1:0-25127 GCA_037131065.1 bacterium
ATAGAATGAAACATCATGGGGAAAAGTCTGTAAAACTCCCATGACTCCGGCGTAATTAAAATAATTTTTTTTAATACTTTTAATGCTTAGTTGGATAACAGGTTTTAATCTCCCGATTCCCGCATGAAAAACCAAGGTCTTCAGTTCCTGCAGAAACAGAGTGTCCTGCTTGAACTCTCCAAAATGGCCTATGATGACACGCGTGAAATATACAACAGGATCACTGAGACAACTGCCAATATCCTAGACATCGATCGGGTAAGCATATGGCATTATGACCTTTCCCGGTCGCAGATAACCTGCAGGGATCTATATATTAAATCGGAGAAGAGACACGAATCGGGATCAATTCTGTCCCTTTCTGAATACCCGCGATATTATACTGCTCTGAAAGAATCGAGATTCATCTCAATACAGGATGTAGCCACTGACCTCCGTGCAAACGAATTTTTTGAAGAGTACCACAAACCCCTGGGCATTATATCGATGCTCGACATACCTGTCCGTACCGAAGGAATGATAACAGCTGTGTTTTGTTGCGAACAGACTTCGCATGCCAGGGAATGGACCCAGGAGGAAGAAGATTTTGTATCCTCAGTTGCCGACATCGTTTCGCTGGTGATCCAGACAGCCAACAGGCGGGAGGTGGAAAACGAACTAAGGAAAAGTGAGGAGAAATACAGACAAATAGTTGATAATGCCGTATTCGGTATTTACAGGTCCAATATTTCAGGACAGTTCCTTTTTCTGAACCTTGCCATGGCGCGCATCTGCGATTTTGATTCCATCAAACAGGGAATGCTTACCAACATAGAAAAACTTTACAAGAGGCCTGAAGACCGTAAAGCCCTATTAACAAAACTGATCCAGGAACAGGTTGTCAATGATTATGAGATTGAACTGAAGACCATTAAAGGGAAAACCAGACATGTCCTTCTGAATGCATTTTTTGAGGGAGACAACATCCTTGGTATGATGGTGGACATTACAGAGAGAAAAAAATCTGAAGTGGAACTTAAAAATGCCAGGGATAAGGCGGAAGAATCCGACCGGTTAAAGACCTCTCTTCTTGCCAATATGAGCCATGAATTCAGGACCCCGATGAATGCTATTCTGGGCTTTTCCGATCTGATCTCCACTGAATCGCAGGAGCCGGATATCGTGCTCTTTGCGAGGAAGATATACAGCTCCGGACAACGCCTTATGACTACCCTCAAATCCATTCTTGATCTCGCGGACCTTGAAGCTACTAAATCCAAGGTTCGGTTTATCCCGGTCAATATCCAGAGAATTCTTGCTAAAATATTACAGCCTTTCTACCCTGTCGCCAATGAAAAAGGGCTCTTCCTGTTGACCGAGTTCAAGGAAGACCTGATCGCATTTGCCGATGAGAACCTGCTTCACATGATCCTGCACAACCTGATCGATAATGCTATTAAGTTCACACAGACAGGGGGTGTTACAATAGAAACAGAGCTTTGTGATTCAGAGGAGGGAAGAAACATTGTGATTCGTGTAAAAGATACAGGGATCGGGATCCGTAAAGAACACCTAGATGCAATTTTTCATGAGTTCAGGCAAGTCAGCGAGGGATACGCGCGCAGCCATGAGGGCACAGGTCTTGGATTGAGTCTGGCATACCGTATGACTGAAATGGTCAACGGCAGAATCTCCGTTGAAAGTGAATTCGGGTTGGGGTCTATTTTTTCTCTGTATATCCCATGCCTGGAGGAAAAGACAAAAACAAAGGAATCAGATAACCGTGATTTATTGACAGATCTTCCTCCAAAGGCCTTCAGGATGTACAAACCCGATGACCTTCCAATCGTCCTGATCGTTGAGGACAACAACGATAATGCCGAAATCCTAAAGCTTTATCTAAAGGGAAGGTTCAGAACAGAACGGGCTCCCGATGCCAATGCTGCTATCAGGATGGCCGGAGAAAGACAGTTTTCATGTATCCTGATGGATATCAACCTCGGTCCGGGGATGGATGGTCTTAAAGCTGCCATGGAGATCAAGAAAATGGAACAATACCGTCAAGTACCGATTGTCGCAATCACCGGGTATACCATGGCAGGGGACAGGGAAAAACTGCTTGAGGGTGGCTGCGATTTCTACCTCGGAAAACCTTTTAGTCAGCAAGGCCTTCATGACTTGATGATGAAAGTTTTTGCAAATAATTTATCGTGATAACGTGGTTAAACTTATGAGTGGGAAACTGCAAAAGCCTGGTGAACAGCGAATTCTTGACTTGATCATCAATAATCTGCCTGCGATGGTATTTTATAAAAACCTTGACGGGCAATATATCTCTGCAAACAATTCATTCTGTAAACAGCTTGCCACCTCACCTGCATCAATAATCGGGAAGACCGATTTCGACTTTTATGAAAAGGAGAGAGCGGAAAAGTACAAGGAGACGGACCTCGAGGTCATAAAGAGCGGACAGAGCTATGAAGGTTTTGAGGAGGAGATTACGATTGAAGGAGTTCAGAAAGTTTTTACAACCAGGAAAGTCCTGGTCAAGGATGAACTCGACCTGCCTTCAGGAATCATCGGCCTTGTTTACGATGTCACGAAAACTACAAGGACTGAGGAGGAATTGATTGAAAGCAGGAGCCGGTACAAATACATGTACGAAATGTTCAGGTTAATGGCCGACAACATCCCCGACCTGCTTTGGGCCAAGGATCTGAAAAAAAGATACATTTTCGTCAATAAAGCCATCTGCGAAAAACTTCTGATGGCCTCCGACACCAATGAACCGGTTGGCAAAGACGACATGTTTTTCGCAGGAAGGGAACGCAAACTTCATCCCGACGACAAGGATTGGCACACCTTCGGAGAGATCTGTTCCGACTCGGATGATATTACTATCCAGTGCAAGGCACCGGGAAGATTTGAAGAGTTTGGGAATATCAAAGGACAACTGCTATACCTTGATGTTCATAAAGCCCCCATCCGTGATGAAGAGGGGAACATGATCGGGATCGTAGGCAGCGGCCGTGATATTACCAAGGAAAAGCTGATCGAGAGGGAGTTGATCGTCGTTAATGAGAGAAACAAGGCCATTCTCAAAGCTTTGCCGGATATCATGTTCCTCTATGATATGAATGGTAATTTTCTTGATTGTTATGCGACGGATCCTGCGGAACTGCTCGCCCCGATCGACCAGGTGATCGGACATAATATCTCGGAATTCTTCCCCTCCTCCTTTGTCGGAGAGCTCAAAATGATACTGGCGAGGTGCATTTCATCACACGAGGTCCAGACCATGGAATACGAGCTGGTTATTAACGGCAAGTTTCAGTATTTTGAAGCAAGACATGTCCTGGTTGATTCTGATACTGTCCTCTCCATATCACGGAATATCACTGATCGAAAAATTCTCCAAAAGGAGCTGATCAGTGCAAAGGAAAAAGCAGAGGAGTCCGACCGATTAAAATCAACCCTGCTGAACAACATGAGCCATGAGCTTCGGACCCCTCTGAACGGGATCCTCGGATTTTCTGAAATCCTTGCTGAAGAACTTAGCAATCCGGATTACACGGAGATGGCAAGGCATATCAACAACTCCGGGAAAAGGCTGATGAGAACCCTTGATGCCATCATGCAGCTTTCACAGCTTGAATCGGGGATGAAGGCCCTTAACATCCAGAAAACAGAACTTGACCAGATCTTCCGACAGATCATGAGTTCATACAATCCTCAAGCCAGGGCAAAGGGATTATTCCTTGAACTTCGAGAGTTGCAGCCTCTCGCCGGTTATCTTGACCAGTTCTTTTTTACCCAGGCCATTTCAAACATCCTGGACAATGCCTTAAAGTTCACACGGGAAGGGGGTGTCACCATTACTGTCGAGGAGATAAGGAATGACGAATCAAGACTGCTGTCGATCAATATTGATGATACAGGCATAGGGATCTCACCCGATCATCTCCGGTTCATCTTCGAGGAATTCAGGCAGGTAAGCGAAGGACATAACCGAAGCTTTGAAGGAACCGGGCTCGGACTAACCATTGCAAAAAAAATGATCCACCTTCTCGGTGGGACCATCGAGGTGAACAGCCAGATTGGAAAAGGATCTCATTTCAGGGTACTGATTCCCTTTCTTACTGAAAAGCCCGGGGCAAAACCGCCACTGGCTGATTTTCCGGTCCCGGCCAGGGAGGACAAACCCTCAAAAAAACCGGTTACGGGCAAACCTGAAGTGCTTCTGGTCGAGGACAACGATGTAAACATGCAACTGACAAGGGCCTACCTCAACAAAGAATTCATTGTCGACTGGGCACCCGACGGACCTGCGGCTTTAGAGAAAGTCAGGAAGAGAAAGTATGCCGCTATACTGATGGACATCAATCTTGGTCCCGGAATGGATGGCATCCAGGCATCGCAGGCGATCAGGAAAATAAAGGGTTATGAAAAAACGCCCATCATCGCCCTTACTGGCTACACACTTTTTGGAGATAAGGAGCGACTTATTGAAGGAGGATGCACCAGTTATCTTGCAAAACCATTTTCCCGGGAATCGATCCTGAAGGAGATGAGGGAATCAGTGGGAAGGCAGGAATAGAACGGTTCCATTACCTAGACCGCGAAGGTTTTCATATCGCACTCGTACATTTCGCAGCAAGTATCACACACCCTTTTTAAAACACTGAAACCAGTAAGTTCAATGTGCGGACTCTCATAATGATTCTTCACCGGTTCCGGTTTCATTAGGTCAGAACTCAGGTATTTTTTGTTGCAATCGGAAAAAATGGTCACAACGTTGGCATTGTCCCTCATTTCATTTTGGATTTGAAGCGCGCCCAGGAAGTTTGCTCCGGATGAAATGCCAACGGCAAGACCCAGACGGGATGCCAGTTTCTGTGCCATAAGGATTGAGTCCCCGTCGGGAACTGCCACTACGCGGTCGAGCTGATCCAGTTTCACGATGGCAGGAATGAACTCATCAGAAATTCCCTGGATACGATGTGCACCAACTTTATATCCTGTTGACAAGGTAGGGGATTCGGCAGGCTCAAGCGGATGGACTTTAACGGCTGGGTTCTGTGAACGGAGGTAGCTTCCAACTCCCATGACCGTACCTCCGGTACCGACGCCGGCAATAAAGGCATCAGGAGTAATCCCTCTGTAATATAGCTGACACCAGATCTCAGGCCCCGTGGTTTTCTGATGTGCTTCTGCATTATTCTCGTTCGAAAACTGTCTCGGAAGGAAAATATTCGGTTCCCTCTTTGCAATATCCTCGGCCATACTGATACTTCCCAGGAAACCGCCCTCCTCTTTTGACACAAGGGTGATCTCAGCACCCAGGCTTTTGATGATATCGACCCTTTCTTTGCTCATCCAGTTGGGCATTATGATCCTGACATTGTGGCCCAAAGCTTTACCGATGGCAGAAAAAGCAATTCCCGTATTGCCACTGGTAGCCTCAACGATTGTATCACAGGGTTTTATCTGGCCTTTTTCATAAGCCTTTTCCAGGATATATAAAGCCATCCTGTCTTTTATACTGCCTGTTACATTGTAGTGCTCCGACTTTGCATAGAGGACCCTTTGCTGACCTTTGTATTTAAAGGTGATGGCAAGAAGAGGGGAGTTACCGATTAATCTCCAGAGGTCCTTGAACCTCAGCTTAAAACTGTTATCAACCTTTGACTTCATGCGGCTGTAAAGTATTGAAATTTGATCGAACGGATAATTGAGGCAGGTGCAAATGTAGAAAAAAAAAAGTTACTGTTTTTGCGCCCTTGAAACCTGTATAAAGGTAACTTCCACATCACCACCCTGGGGGTATAGACTGATCCAGTTGTTGTCACCTCGGTACCAGGCATCCTGGTCCTTAACACTGATTAGCCGGTCATTAACTTTGCCGTCAACACTAAGATTACGGATCACGACTCCTCCTCCAGGCTGCTTATCCTGTCCGTAGCGCATCAATACATTGAATGGTTTTCCGGAAAGGTTTCTGATCTTAATATAGACATAGTTGTTTTTACGTGAGGCCATATTTACCGGAGTAAAGGGAAACTGCTTCTCCTCCCCTGCCCCGATCGTAACCGGTGTCTTCAGAATATCCACAATTGCATTCTCTGCAATGGTCTTCCTGATTTTTGAGATCATATCCCTTGGATAATTTTCCATAGGAAGGAGATCGGAAGCGATAGTATAAGAATCGACTGCCTTGTCGAATTCAAAGGAATTGTAAAAACGGTCTCCGTCGGCTATAGCAAGGTCATATTTTCCCCTGTTTGCCCTGTATATGCTGTCAATCTTCGAACCAATCTGGCTGATCCTTTCCTTCGGATAGTTCTCCTCAGGGAATATTGTGAGCGCCTGCTGAAACAATCCCCTGGCTTTCACCCAATCTTTCTGGTTGAACTGGACATCACCCCTTGAAACCAGATCATCAAACGTCTGCCTTTTCCCCTTCAGGTCGCTCAACAGCTTATTGATCTCGGCAATCTTATCGGACGGATATTTTGCTTCCGGCTTGATGACAAGGGCATTCTGGTATTCATTGCTCGACTCGTCGTATTTCTTCGATGCCAGAAGCTGATCGGCCTTGGTAACTGATGCCTTATAAGCTTCCTCTTTTGCCTTTGTCTCTGATAGGATCCCATCGATTTCAGTGATCTTGTCCTTGGGGTATTGCTCTCCTGACTTCAGGTTGCCGGCATTCACATATTCCGTACGGGCCTGATCGTAGGTTTTTGCAGCGAGCAACTGGTCGGCCTTTGCGATGATCCCGTTATACTGGTCATCAATGGCTTTCTGTTTGGCTAATGCTGCAAGGATGCCGGTGATCTCTGTAATTTTGTCCTTTGGATATTGCTCGGAGGGTTTGATCTTTCCGGCATTTGTATAGCCGGTCTTTGCCTGGTCCCAGCTCTTTTCGCCGAACAGTTTATCTGCCGCTGCCAGGACTGAAGCATACTGGTCATCAACGGCCTTTTTCGCTGATATATCTCCAAGCGCCTTGTCAATTTCTATAATCTTTGTCTTCGGGTATTGTTCGGCAGGCTTAAGTCCGCTCGCTTTCTGATATTCAACCCGGGCCAGTTCATAAGATTTTTCACCCAACAGTTTATCCGCTCCGGCAATTGTTCCTGCATATTCTTCATCCAGGGCCTTCTCTCTGGCAATGCCGGCAAGGATCTTGTCGATCTCAGTGATTTTCGTTTTCGGGTATGCCTCGGCAGGTTTAAGCGTGCCCGCATTCACATAAAGTGTTTTCGCCTGTTCATAGTTCTTTGCTGCCAGGATCTTGTCTGCCTCGGCAATGGCGGCTGCATACTGGCCATCCAGCGCTTTTTTTGCAGCGATTTCACCCAGCGCTTTATCTATCTCTGCAATCTTATCCTTGGGGTATTGCTCTCCTGACTTCAGGTTGCCGGCATTCACATATTCCGTACGGGCCTGATCGTAGGTTTTTGCAGCGAGCAACTGGTCGGCCTTTGCGATGATCCCGTTATACTGGTCATCAATGGCTTTCTGTTTGGCTAATGCTGCAAGGATGCCGGTGATCTCTGTAATTTTGTCCTTTGGATATTGCTCGGAGGGTTTGATCTTTCCGGCATTTGTATAGCCGGTCTTTGCCTGGTCCCAGCTCTTTTCGCCGAACAGTTTATCTGCCGCTGCCAGGACTGAAGCATACTGGTCATCAACGGCCTTTTTCGCTGATATATCTCCAAGCGCCTTGTCAATTTCTATAATCTTTGTCTTCGGGTATTGTTCGGCAGGCTTAAGTCCGCTCGCTTTCTGATATTCAACCCGGGCCAGTTCATAAGATTTTTCACCCAACAGTTTATCCGCTCCGGCAATTGTTCCTGCATATTCTTCATCCAGGGCCTTCTCTCTGGCAATGCCGGCAAGGATCTTGTCGATCTCAGTGATTTTCGTTTTCGGGTATGCCTCGGCAGGTTTAAGCGTGCCCGCATTCACATAAAGTGTTTTCGCCTGTTCATAGTTCTTTGCTGCCAGGATCTTGTCTGCCTCGGCGATGGTGGTTACATACTGTTCATCCAGCGCTTTTTTTGCAGCAATCGCACCCAGCGCTTTATCAATCTCTGCAATCTTGTCCTTTGGGTATTGTTCCGATGGTTTCAGATTTCCAGCATTGACATATTCTGCCCGGGCCATGTCATAGGTTTTAGAGGCAAAAAGTTTATCAGCACCGACAATTACCGTATTGTATTTGTCATCAAGAGCCTTCAACTGGGCCAGGCTCTGGAGGATTGAATCGATGAATGCGATCCGTTCTTTTGGCAATTTCTCTTCCGGTTTAACTCCTGATGCCTGTTCAAAACTCGATTTCGCTGTTGAAAACTGTTTTGCCTGTATCTGGGTCTCCCCTCTCTGAACCAGAGCCAGGTACTGATCCCCGAGGGACTTCTCTTTTGCAAATTGTGCAAGGATCTTGTCAATTTCAGCAACCTGGTTCTTTGGATAAACCTCACTCGGTTTTATTTTCAGTGCATTCTGATACGCAATCCTCGATGGGTCGTAGGCCTTCAGATTGTAAAGACTGTCTGCCTCACCGATGACTCTTTTGTATCTCTCTTCAAGGGCTTTTTGCTGTGTAACTCCGGCCAGAATTTTATCGATCTCAGCGATACGTGTTTTCGGGTAGACCTCTCCGGGTTTGAGGTTACCGGCATTGACATATAATGCCTTCGCCTGTTCATAATTCTTTGCTGCCAGGATCTTGTCTGCCTCGGCAATGGTGGTTACATACTGTTCATCCAGCGCTTTTTTTGCAGCAATCGCACCCAGCGCTTTATCAATCTCTGCAATCTTGTCCTTTGGGTATTGTTCCGATGGTTTCAGATTTCCAGCATTGACATATTCTGCCCGGGCCATGTCATAGGTTTTAGAGGCAAAAAGTTTATCAGCACCGACAATTACCGTATTGTATTTGTCATCAAGAGCCTTCAACTGGGCCAGGCTCTGGAGGATTGAATCGATGAATGCGATCCGTTCTTTTGGCAATTTCTCTTCCGGTTTAACTCCTGATGCCTGTTCAAAACTCGATTTCGCTGTTGAAAACTGTTTTGCCTGTATCTGGGTCTCCCCTCTCTGAACCAGAGCCAGGTACTGATCCCCGAGGGACTTCTCTTTTGCAAATTGTGCAAGGATCTTGTCAATTTCAGCAACCTGGTTCTTTGGATAAACCTCACTCGGTTTTATTTTCAGTGCATTCTGATACGCAATCCTCGATGGGTCGTAGGCCTTCAGATTGTAAAGACTGTCTGCCTCACCGATGACTCTTTTGTATCTCTCTTCAAGGGCTTTTTGCTGTGTAACTCCGGCCAGAATTTTATCGATCTCAGCGATACGTGTTTTCGGGTAGACCTCTCCGGGTTTAATTCCAACCGCTTTCTGATAGTCAGTTCTGGCTTGTTCATAACCTTGCGAGGCCATTGATTTGTCCGCAGAGGCAACCAGGGTTTTATATTCCTCATCCAAAGCTCTTGTACGGGCGATTCCCTTCACAATACTATCAATCTCGGCAATTTTAGTCTGCGGGTAGGATTCAGAAGGTTTGATCCCGGAGGCTTTCTGGTATTCACTTTTTGCAGGATCATAACTTTTCTGAGTAAAAAATTTATCGGCATTGGCAATGATCAGGCGATATTGATCCTCAATTGCCTTTTTATCAGCAAGGAACTTGTCTATTTCCTGGATCTTCTCTACCGGATATTTCTCTGTTGGTTTCAGCAACGAGGCTTTTAAATATTCTGCCCGTGCCGCCTCAAAAGCATTATCCTTAAGCAGTTTGTCGGCTGTGGTTATTGTAACCGTCCATTGCTGATCCATCGCCCTGGCCATCTCGGCTTCCCGACCGGTCAGCATTTTGTCGGCTTTTGCCAGCATCTCTTTTGGATAAGCTTCAGAAGGTTTCACGGCTGATGCCATGGCGTAGTTTTCCCTTGCTCTCAGGTAGTTTTTACCGATATACATGCTGTCAGCCAGGGTAATATACCTTTCATACTCCTCCTGTTCGCCTTTTTTCCTTGCAATCAGGGCCTCTATTTCCTTTATCCTGTTCTTAGGATAAACCTCCGCAGGTTTGATTGACAATGCCAGCTGGTAACCTTTGATGGCTTCGGCATACCTCAAAAGCTGGAATGACTGATCGGCCTGTGCAATGGCTTTATTATATGCCTCATCTGTTGCCTTCTGTGCAGCAATCAGTATAGTAAGTTCCGCGATCTTCTGCTTAGGATACGCCTCATCCGGACGGATTCCCTGTGCCTTCTGGAATTCAAGCAGGGCCGACTGATAATTTTTTCCAAGGAAGAATTTATCTCCGGCTGAAATGGCTTTGGCATATAATTCGTCATTGACCTGCCTGTCGATCTGGATCTTGATAATTTCGTTGACCTTATCTCTTGGATATTGCTCCTGGGGAAGGATTTTACTTGCATTTTCGTATTCCAAGCGTGCCTTCTCATACTCTTTGGCCTGGAATAGTTTATCCGCACTTGCAACAGCCACATCATAGAGTATGTTCGTCGCCTTCAGTGATCTCAGGAGATCCATGGTTTTGCGAAGCTTTGATTTGGCAATGGTATCGGTGGGCACAAGATCAATGGCAACCTGGTAGGATGCCTTGGCATTGACATAGTCTTTCGAATTAAAATACACATCGCCCGAAGTCATGGCTTTCATAAAGTCATTGTTCTTCCTTGTTTGCTCTGCAATCATGCTTTTCACTCCGGCTATCCTCTCTTTCAGCTTCTGATCACCAGGCCTGATCTTCTGCGCAGATTCGAAGAGTGTCAGAGCCTGGACCGGATTTTTGCGTATCAGAAGATCTTCCCCCTGTCTGACATAGGTCTGGAAGAGCGAATCCTGCTTTTTCCTGTTATCAGTTGAATCTGGATTCAGGGAAAAGCCGGAATCATCCATTAGCTCTTTTTCAGAAGGAATGAAAGAAATTTCCGGGAGGATTGCATATGTCAACCCGGCAATAAGGATGATTAAAATCAGGAAAGATTGACCACGACGGGGGATGCTCATAAGGGCTGTAAAATTCTTTCTTTCTTTTTGGTCTTTCTTTATAAACGGAAATTTGGAGAAATAATTTTATCAGGAATTCACTACCTGAAAAATTCCGTCCTTCATGGTAAGTTTCCGGTCAGCCATATTTGCCAGGTCAAGATTGTGTGTAACGATGACGTAGGTTTGCCTGTATTTGTCGCGCAACTGAAAAAACAACTTATGCAATTCAATGGCGGAGGATGAGTCAAGGTTACCTGAAGGTTCATCTGCAAATACAACGGAGGGTTCATTGATCAGGGCTCTTGCCACTGCAACACGTTGCTGCTCTCCACCTGAAAGCTCAGAGGGTTTGTGGTCCTCCCTCTCTTTCAGATTCATGAACTCGAGCAGCTCCCTGGCGCGTTTTTCTGCTTCATGCCTGCTGTTTCCAGCAATGAAGGCCGGAATACAAACATTTTCCAACGCCGTAAACTCAGGCAGAAGGTGATGAAACTGAAACACGAACCCAATGTGACGATTCCTGAATTCCGCAAGTTTGCGGTCGGTAAGCCGGTTCAATGCTATCCCGTTCAGTTCAAGTGTACCCGAATCAGCCTTATCCAGTGTTCCTAGAATATGGAGCAGGGTTGATTTTCCGGCACCCGAGGCACCGACAATTGAAATGATCTCTCCTTTCTCCACGGTCATGCTGATCCCTTTAAGGACTTTTAAGGGTCCGAAAGATTTTTGAATATCAGTGGCATTGATCATAAAGGTCGGCTGTGACTGCAAAGTTAAGAAAATCCTTCTTCTCCGGCTGATTTTGTAAATCCATGCCAAACCATTACTTTTGAAAGCCCAAATTAAACCACTGACATATGAATTTACATGAATATCAAAGCAAGTCGATTCTTAAGCAATATGGTGTTGCTGTTCCTGAAGGTGTGCTGGCATTTACAGAAGATGAGGCCGTTAAAGGAGCAGAATTCCTGACCGACACTACAGGTACCGATAAATGGGTTGTTAAAGCCCAGGTACATGCCGGAGGACGTGGAAAAGGCGGAGGCGTAAAGGTGGCCAAATCGCTTGGAGAGGTTCGTCAGTATTCAGGTCAGATAATTGGGATGACGCTGGTTACCCCTCAGACCGGGTCAAAAGGGAAGCTGGTCAGGAAGGTATATATAGAACAGAACATCTTTTATCCCGGTCCTTCGGAACCAACGGAAATCTATATGAGTGTTCTCCTGAACCGTCAACTGGGCCGTACGATTATCATGTACTCACCGCGGGGAGGGATGGATATTGAGAAGGTTGCAGAGGAAACACCCGAACAGATCTTTACCGAAGAGATTTCACCAGATACCGGCCTCCAGGCCTTCCAGGCCAGAAAGATTGCCTTTAACCTCGGACTCAGGGATGAAGCATACAAGAATATGATCAGGTTTGTTTTTGCCATTTACAAAGCATATGAACAAAGTGATGCCTCCCTCCTTGAGATCAACCCGGTCTTTAAAACCTCCGACAATAAGATCCTTGCCGCCGATGCCAAGGTAGTGATCGACAACAATGCTCTTTTCCGTCATGGTGATATAGCTGCCATGCGTGACTTTGATGAGGAGGATCCGATCGAAGTGGAAGCCACCAGGGATGATCTGAATTATGTCAAGCTTAACGGGAACGTCGGTTGTATGGTGAACGGCGCCGGCCTTGCCATGGCAACCATGGACATCATCAAATTATCCGGCGGCGACCCGGCCAACTTCCTGGATGTAGGAGGCTCAGCCAATGCAAAACGGGTTGAACAGGGTTTCAGGATCATCATGAAAGATCCTTCCGTCAAAGCCATCCTTGTCAATATTTTCGGAGGGATCGTACGCTGCGACCGGGTTGCGCAAGGTGTGGTGGATGCCTATCATAACATCGGCAAGATCGATGTTCCGATCATCGTTCGTCTCCAGGGCACAAATGCTGAAGAGGGGAAAAAGATCATTGATGATTCAGGGCTCAGGGTCCATTCAGCAATCACACTGAAAGAGGCCGCTGATCTTGTTACCAAAATCCTTGCCTGATAGCAGGCCGGCTACCTTTCGATTTTCAGTTTATCAAACAGGGCGTTATCCTGGATGACCTGGATGGCTTTCTGAACCTCCTCATCCGCTTGGTTCGTAATGGAATAAAGTTCATTCATATCCCAGAGTTTCTGTGCGATCAGACCCTTGATCTGGGACTTTATCAGTATTTCAGAAGCCGTCCATCCCTTCTCATCCTTTTTCACTCCCTGTTTTTCTGCATAATCAAAGAACTGCGACATAAAAGCATCGTCGAGGATAAATCTCTTTTCAAAGCCCGGGAATAACGGGTATTCCTTCTGAAGTGATTTTCTGTTCTTATCGACATATTCACCGACAAAGGTGTTGATCACATTTTTTCTCCTGAGGTCAAGGTAATAATCCGAAACAATGGTTGAATCCCATGGGATGAAGATATCAGGCATGATGCCTCCCCCTCCGTATACAACCCGTTTTTTCGAAGTATAATATTTCAGTGAATCGGGGAATTTAATACTATCGGCATGAATCAGTTCTCCGTGCCTTACCCTCTGGCTGAAATCTTCGTAATACTTATCTACTCCCTTGCCATAGGGTTTCTGAATACACTTTCCGGAAGGATTGTAATAACGAGCCGTGGTCAGTCTGACCTGTGAACTGTCGGGAAGCTGGAAGGGACGTTGTACAAGCCCTTTTCCGAACGACCTGCGGCCTACAATAATACCCCTGTCCCAATCCTGAATGGCCCCGGAAACGATCTCACTGGCGGAAGCTGAATTTTCGTTGATCATGATGACTACCTTCCCGTTCTTTACCTGGCCTCTTCCGGTCGAAAAATAATCTTCCCTCACACTGCGCATACCCTCAGTATAAACGATCAGCTTACCCGTACCAAGGAACTCATCGGAGAGTTCGATGGCAGTACCCATATATCCTCCTGAATTGTTTCTCAGGTCAAGGATCAGATCCTTCATCCCTTCAGCCTTGAGCTTTGTGATGGAAGCCTTAAACTCATCCATGGTATTCTGGGCAAACCTGTTAAGGTTTATATACCCGACACCTGGTGCAATCATATAGGCGGCATCGATGCTGTTGATTGGGATTTTATCGCGGACAATAGTATATTCGATGAGTTCTTTCTTGCCCCTGCGGTAAATAGAAACCATGACTTTGGTGCCACGTTTCCCCCGCAGATGATCCAGAACAAACTGGTTATCTATCTTTTTTCCTGCAACCTCTTCACCGTCAATCTTTATGATCCTGTCGCCCGACATGATGCCCAGCTTTTCTGATGGCCCCCCGGGAATAGGATGTACAACATTGATAGTATCTTTCAAAATCTCAAACTGGATCCCGATCCCGTCAAAATTTCCCTCGAGAGGCTCATTGGCACGCTGTACCTCTTTTTTGGGAATATAAACGGAGTGCGGATCAAGTTCCTTTAAGGTTTCCTCAATGGCTGTTTCAACCAGTTTCCCCTCGTTGACGGTATCCACATAAGCATACTTGATGATCTGCATCAGGGTATTGTACTTCTTGACACCAGCATTCGGATCCTGTCGCTGCGCCTGAACTTCAGAAAAAGGAATAATAAAAAGGAGGAGCATAATGAAACAATTGGCTGAGAGCAGCCTGTTGAAATTTATTCTGTTCATTGTAATTGGCTTGATTATTGTGGTTTTGAGCGGTCAAAGGTAGATTTTTTTTCTCAACCGCTCTTTCCTTCAGTGGATTTTTAACTAAATTTAACGGCATTATATTTTATTTAACAAATTGATTCTGACTTAATTCTTCAGCCTTGGAAAATGAGAAAATACGGTTTTTCCGCAGCTTCTTTTACCCTACTTTGCTGGTTCTTATTTTATGGCTTGTCAAAGCAGTTGAGTACATCTTTTCTGTCAATCTGTCCGAATACGGACTCCATCCATTACAAGTGAAGGGCATCCCGGGAATCTTTACTTCACCATTCCTTCACGCCGACCTTGCCCATCTTTTTGCCAACTCCTTTCCGCTTCTCATCCTTGGCGCTTTATTATTCTACTTCTACGAGGAGATCGCATGGCAGATACTGTTTCTTCTATACCTGGTTACCGGTATCTGGGTATGGACATTTGCCAGGGGGCATGCAGTCCATAACGGCGCAAGCGGTGTTATATACGGACTTGCTGCTTTTCTTTTCTTCAGCGGCATTATCCGAAGGGAAACACGTCTGATGGTGATCACGCTCCTGGTCACTTTTCTATATGGCGGTTTGATCTGGGGGGTCTTCCCGCAATTTTTTCCATCCAAACCAATCTCCTGGGAATCGCACATGATGGGGCTCCTGGCTGGACTGATACTGGCATTCTATTTCCGAAAGGCAGGCCCTCAGCAGAAGACCTATGAATGGGAGGAGGAAGAGGAAGACGGGAATGATGAAGACGCGGAAGATCCTGAAATGAATCAGGGTTCTGAAGAATCAGGGACCCACCCTGAGATAAGGTACCATCCTCCTGAACACTGAATCTGTCACACCCTCAATCCCTTTCAGTTCATCCGTCGATCTGAATTTCTTGTTTTTCTGACGATAGATCATGATCGCTTTGGTCACTTCAAATGGGAAATACGGGTGCTTCAGTAAATCTTTGAATGTTACATTATTCAGGTCTATCCTGTGAACTGAATCAGGAATTACCGTAAGATTCGGAAGGATGGAAGAATACCTTGAACTATCCATTCCAAACACTTCAAGCAGTTGTTCCTTCCTGGTGAACCCGCCCAACCGTTTGCGATAACCGATTATTCTTCTTGCAAACGAGGGTCCGATGCCCCTTAACCTCTGAAGCTCAAAAGTATCTGCGGAGTTGATCTCAACAGTAAAATCAATCCTTGGTTTTCTTACCGAAGGATATGCAGTATCATGAGCGATAAAAAAATTTCTCTTTTTCTGTTTTTCTTCATCTTTTGCTTTCTGCCACGCCCTCTCGAAAGCAATGATCTCTTTTTCAAAGGAAGAAAAATCGACCGGCGGATGGTCCGAACTGGCTGGGAATAAGATATTTGATAAAACCAGAGACAGAAGGATGATCAGAAGGACGAAGATCCCTTTCTGTTCCGACCGGCTGAAGGACAGGTAATCCTTTAAACCTGAACGCAATTTATGTATCAATGACGATGACATACGAGTGAATTTACTTTTTATCTGCTGAGGATCCTGATTCCCAGCCTGCACTCCAGGCATCTCTTCCTGTCGCAATAGACTCTTTTCAGCTGGATAAGCGCCTGTGTCTTCAATGCATCTCCGGCATCAAACCCAGCCTCCCTCCACCTGGTTATCTCGAAGTTCTGTTCCCCCGGCAATGATTCAAGAATCTCGATCGCTTTATCCCGGTAGCTAATCATTTGCTTTTCCAATCCGATAAAAAAAAGAAATGGGACAATACCGTTTATCATAAGCAGCAGCCTGGAATCTTCTCCTAGGATTTTCTTTCGCTTCGGAGAGGACCTGTCAAACATAAAATGATCATCCCAATAACCGGAGGCAGTGAGTTCAAACTGTTTTTGAATCTCCTCTTTTCCGCAGGAATAAAGCAACTGGAAGAATCTCCCCTCTGTTGAATAAAAAAAAGACGCAAACTGGCTGATCCTGATGGTTGGGAAGTTGGAAGGTCGCAGCCGGAGAAATCTCCATGAGGTCTGAAGGGCCGGCGTTAACCTGAACTTCAGTTTCAGATACCCGTATTCTTCCCTAAGCATTACAGGGTAGGTGTCTGAATAGGTCTCGCTTAGCATTCCGGCTTGTCCGAAAAACAACGATTCCAGGGTCGTTATATTTGTGGCATGACGCTGCAAGAGTTTTAAAGGCAATGATCTGGCCATGAGTTCGAAGGGAACGCTATTGAGCCTAAATCCAAAATTAAGGGCAAGGAAACAGTAAAGGGTTTCCTCCCAGTCACACCTGCACGATTCCCATAAGACTTTTATTTCGCTGCATTTCCTAGCCAACCGTTCGATAACGAGGGAAGGGTACCACAAGGCAAGATCGGGTTGAAGAGAACCATCCAGTGAATTGCTGCAGGGAATCCACTGTTGGTTTTGCATAAGACCTTCATAGCGCAGCCGGATCCCGGAGGGAAACTGGCCTTCCAGTACCAGGGTTGGAATATTCAATGGATCCATTTCTGGTTCAAACCGGTAAACAACATGCAGTATAACATTTTCATAGGCCTTGTCCTGATGATGTTTATGCCTGAACCAGTCGGATGACAGGTGATGAATCTCCACATTCCCTGCCCAGACTGTGCCACCGATTCTTACGCGGGCATTCAGAAAATCAGGGCCTCCGTTTGTATTGTGTTCTCCGGGATGAAGGACAACGACCTCCTCACCGGAAACGGATTTCAGTTCCAGGTTCAATAGCCGGAATTTCCATAAATAGTGAAGGAACTCTTCCCCAAACATAAAGGTTTTTTTCACCTTAATCGGTTTAATGATCAAAAGGTGATACCAGAAGGCAAAAAAAATTCAACAGGGTTAAATTGCGAAATCCTTTACGAATGATTATATTTGCATCTGATTAAAAAATAGCAGCCCGATGGGAGACGTTGTTACCCTGGTTTCCGGAATCGAATACAAAGTCAGGAGACTCACGGAGAAACACGCTCGGCTGAAGGAAGAAAATGTTTCATTGGCATCCGAAATCCAAAAGTTAACAAGAAGCAACGACGAACAAAAACAGATCATAAACCAATTAGAAGAAAAGATAAGAATACTTAAACTGACGAAGGCACTAGAAACCAAAGGAGGAGATGTTGATTCGAAATTAAGGATCAACGAAATGTTGCGGGAAATCGAAAAATGTATTGGGCTTTTAAATGCCTGAAGTTGCAAACACATTAAGATACAGGAATATTCCTGTCGATTTTTGTGAAAAATAGTCAAATGTCCATGGATGAACTTTCCATATCAATAGCTGTAGCAGACCGAAATTATCGATTGGTGGTAACAAAGGAACATGAGGAGCTTTTCCGTAAAGCGGCGAAACTGATCGACAAGAGAATAAAGGACTATTCAGTCAGCTACGCATATAAAGACAAGCAGGACCTGCTGGCCATGGTTGCGCTGGAATATGCAACCAGTTACCTACAGGACGAACAACTGCTGGTTGATAAGGAGGAGGTGTTTGAACATAAATTAATGGAGATTGACCGGACGTTAAGCGAGCAACTTCAGTATTGAGCCATTGCTGTTCTTTGAAAGATATTCACGATCTACCCGCATTAATTCAGACAGTTTGTAAACCTAACATTACAAATATTAGGGCAACGCTCAGTAACCCGTAGGACAGGCCTCATCACACCTCTGGTGTGATCCGGTACGCCGGACAGTGGACGTTCGAAAAGTTTGGCAGCCCTATTCGTGTCGTTAGAGGTTTATCATAACCTCGCTGGATAATGCGGGTTTTTTTATTTTCCCTCTCCCTCCAATTAAATGCAGGAAACTTGAATAAGAAGTCTTCCTGCCATATATTAACCACGCAATACTTTGATATTATGGACGGAATTTTGTTATTTGTGATCATTGGAGTGACAGGAATTATCATCGGTGGTATCCTTACAGGTACTATCCTGAATAAAGCCCTGGAACGCAAGCGCGATGCTATTCTCAAAGAGTCAATGGAAAAGGCTGAAGTGATCAAAAAAGATAAAATCCTTCAGGCAAAGGAAAAATTCCTTCAGCTGAAAACGGAACATGAGAAATTCATTCATGAGAAGAATGATGAGATTCTTAAAAATGAAAACCGGTTAAAGCAGAAAGAGAGTTCACTCAACCTGAAGACGGAAGAGCTGGCCAAGAAGCAGAAGGAGAATATAACAATCAAACAGAACCTTAGCCAGCAATTGGATCTGGTCAATAAAAGACAGACAGACCTTGATAAACTCTTCAAACAAGAGGTGGAAAAGCTTGAGAAGATTTCGAATCTCTCGGCAAACGAAGCCAAATCCCATCTTGTCGAAACCCTTAAAGAGGAGGCAAAATCAGAAGCTTTGGTTCACATGAAGGATATCATCGATGAGGCAAAAATGACGGCCAACACCGAAGCAAAAAAGATCATCATTGAGACCATACAGAGGACAGCCACCGAGCATGCTATCGAAAATACAGTCTCCGTTTTCAATATCGAAAATGAGGAGGTAAAAGGCAGGATCATTGGCCGTGAAGGCCGGAACATCCGCACACTGGAATCCCTCACAGGCGTTGAGATCATCATCGATGATTCTCCCGATGCCATTATTCTTTCCGGATTTGACCCGGTACGCAGGGAAATTGCCCGTCTTTCGCTCCACAGGCTGGTTACCGACGGTCGGATCCACCCGGCCCGTATCGAGGAGGTTGTGGCAAAAACAAAAAAACAGCTGGAGCAGGAGATCATTGAGACTGGTAAAAGGATCACCATCGACCTGGGAATTCATAACATTCATCACGAACTTATCAGGATGATTGGAAAGATGAAGTACCGCTCCTCCTACGGACAGAACCTGTTACAGCACTCCATCGAGGTTTCCAGACTGAGCGCCACGATGGCGGCGGAACTCGGGTTAAACCCAAAGAAAGCAAAACGAGCCGGTCTGCTCCATGACATCGGGAAAGTTCCAGATACTGAACCCGAATTACCCCATGCAATCCTGGGTATGAAGATGGCTGAAAAATTCAAGGAAAAGCCTGAAATCATTAACGCCATCGGTGCCCATCATGACGAAATCGAGATGGATAATCTCCTCTCCCCGATCGTCCAGGTATGTGATGCCATTTCCGGTGCCCGTCCCGGTGCCCGTCGTGAGGTGGTCGAAGCATATATTGAAAGACTCAAACACCTTGAAGAGCTTGCTCTCAGCTATCCCGGTGTCGTAAAAACCTATGCCATCCAGGCAGGCCGTGAACTCAGGGTCATTGTTGGAGCCGATAAAGTCTCAGATGTCGAGGCCAACACGATAGCTTTTGATCTGTCAAAGAAGATCCAGAGTGAAATGACCTATCCAGGACAGATCAAGATTACCGTGATCAGGGAGACCCGCGCGGTCAGTTATGCAAAATAAATGCCATGGAAAACCTTTCTAAGCTCTTCACGCACGAAAAGCAGTTCACTGATATCATTGAAGCCCTTGGAGAAGGAATTGGTTTCGTAGACGAACATGAAAAATTGATCTATGCAAACCGGGCTGCAGCGGATCTGTTCGGTACAAGTAAGGAGGAGCTGATTGGGCAAAACCTCGCAAGGTATGTATCGGAAGAGGAATTTCGGAAGATCCTGGATGAAACCTCGAGGCGAAAAGAAGGAAAGGTTAGCACCTACGAATATGAACTTATCCGGCAGGACGGTACGAAAAGAAGGATCCTTCTTACAGCCTCCCCAAGATTCGAAGACAACCGGTTCATTGGATCCTTTGGTATTTTCAGGGACATAACTGAACTGAATAAGGCTACCAGCGCGCTGAAAGAAAGCGAGACGAGATTCAGGACCGTTTCCGACATCATTTCTGACTTTGCTGTCTCCTTCATAGTTGGAAATGAGGGATCACTCACGCCGGAGTGGCATACCGGCTCACTTCCTCTCGCAAATGATATAGGCGAGAAGGAGTCGCTGGATCCTCAGATCTGGGCAAGAATGTGTCATCCTGATGACCTTGCCAAGTTGCAAAATGCACATTTACAACTGATCGAGAACAAGGAATCTGTTTTCTTTGAATACCGTGTTATCCGGACAGACGGCTCTGTTGAATGGCTTGAGATTTATGCAACACCGGAGATCGACAAATCGGAAAACCGGGTAGCAAGGATCATACTGGCCGGAAGAAGAGTAACCGGGACCAAAGTCATTGAACAGCAATTCAGGCTGAACCAGTATATGGTGGAACATGCTTCGGAATGCATCTACCTGATCCGCCCCGACTCCTCGATAGCTTATGCAAATGAGGCTGCATGCAAATTGCTTGGATATACAAGAGAGGAGCTTCAATCGAAGAAAATCTCTCAGCTTGACCCTTTATTCAAACCCGAAAAAGAGGGAATTTACTGGCAGCATATCAGGGATAGAAAGCAAATGTTCATGGAGTCACAGCAGAAAAAGAAGGACAACTCCATCATTACGGTCGAAATTACCATCAATTTCCTTGTCTTTGAAAATCAGGAATATGCCATCGCATTTCTGAGAGATATTACAGAACGCAAAAACGATGAACAAATTCAGAATGCGGTTAACCGTATCAATCATTTAATCAGCCTTACATCGGCAATCCCCGACCTTTTCCAGATCCTCCGCAATGAACTTAGCATACTGCTCGACACAAGCAATCTTTATTTGCTTCTGACAACGCCCGACAACTCCGCCTTCAGTTACTACTATCACAAAAACGGCCTAACCGCCTCTGAGACAGTTCCGGTCTTAAAAACCCTGGAATCCTGGATACTTGCTTCAAAAAAACCAAATCTTCTCCGGGTAACTGATCTGAGCAAACTTGAAGAATCAGGGATCATTACTAAATTTTCCACCCCGGCAAAATGTTACCTTGGGATTCCATTAACAACAGGTGACAAGGTTTTGGGGATAATCGCCCTGATCAGTTTTGAAAATGAATTTGCCTACAATGAAAGACATATCAAGATCCTGGACCTTCTTACATCCCAGATCTCTCTGACCATCCACCGGCGCCAGTCGGAAGAAGCACTCAAGGTTTCTGAGGCTCGCCTCAGGGATTCCAATGTTGCCAAGGATAAATTCTTTTCTATCATTGCCCATGACCTTCGTGGACCTTTCAATGCCATTATCGGCTTTTCCGACCTGCTTTACAGCGATTACGAGAGTCTCGAGAAGAGTGAGAAGAAGGCCATGATCAAAAACATTCACGATGCTTCAGTCGGTACATTTAAATTATTGGAAAACCTTTTAGAATGGTCCAGGATACGTACCGGCCGCACCGTTCCTGGTCCGGAAAATGTTGACCTCTCTACAATCGCCAACTCCACGCTCGGATTCCTGAAACCACTGGCTGAAAAGAAAAACATCAAGCTCTTTTCAGGCATTCATTACGGAACCATTGCCTACTGTGATGAAAACATGATTACGACAGTTGTAAGGAATCTTATTGCCAATGCCATCAAATTCACCAACGCTGGAGGAAATGTCCGGATATGGGCGACCCATAACGAGGAGTTGATCGAAGTAACTGTGGCCGATAACGGGATCGGCATCTCTCCCGAAAACCTTGAAAAGCTTTTCCGCCTTGATGAATCAGTCAAAACACGCGGCACTGCCGGTGAGCAAGGTACAGGGCTGGGGTTGCTTCTCAGCAGGGAGTTTATTGAACTCAATGGCGGGAGGATTTGGGCTGAAAGCGAGCCAGGTAAAGGCAGCCAGTTCCGCTTTACTCTCCCCCGGTCCTCGAATTGAGGCCACCTCTTTTAACGAAAAAGCCCCGCAATCGGGGCTTTTTGCTTGTGTGAGGATATTTCTCCTAAAATTCAAATGCCAATCCAATCTTTGGTATAAAGTGGAACTGATAAAAGCTGGGGGCCACGAAAACACTCCATCGCAAATTTGCCTCTTTGGTATAAAAGGACCATCCAAAGTGAGGATCAATGATAGGCCCTTTGTCGTCGCCCCAGGCGTCACCGGTCCAGGTACTCCATGAATAACCCCCTCTCAGGGAAATATAAGGATAACTTGTCCTGGACTCATTAATATTTCGCAAATTAAATCTGAACTGCAGATAGATATTAATGTTTTCGGTATTGTACGTTGAAACACCAAACCCTAATGAAAAGGTGTTTGAAAACTGGTATCCATGTGTCGTAAATATTTCCACGACCGCCCTTGGATCATTATTTTTAGGGAATGTTGCTCCAAAGGAGACCCCAACATCACAGAAGTATCCCTTGTTATGCTTTGCGTAGGACTTTGTGTGAGCATGTACAACCACTGAACTCAGTAACAAAATAAGAATGGTTATTCTGGTCTTCATCATGGGAATGGCTAAATCAGTAAATGAAGCATACAATATGTGTAAAAATCCTGACCGGCTTCTTTATGGTCCTTGTGGGGAATATCATGTTTGGTTACATTGCAGCCTGCCGCAGTGAATGCCTTATAGGCACTTTCTGTATTTTCGTAGGGAACGATGGTATCGTCAGTTGCATGTAATAAAGTTATTTTTGCCTTGGGCACCCAGTTGGTTATTCTCCCGTAAACAATTAAACTATTATTTCGCAATCCCTGACGAAATTTTCGTGTATTTTCGTTTAAGGTATCAAACGCTTCAGGGGCCATGATCTTAGTAAGTTTCGTCTCCTTCATCATGGCTGTTACCTCATCTGTGGTATATTTTTTTGAAATGATCCATTCTTTATAATTGCAATATAGCGTTTCTGCAAACATTTGTTTCAGGTCCAGTTCGAGGTTTTCCCCATAATTGATTCCCAGCACTAACAGCGGGATTGTAACCGGCTGGCTGCTGTAATCTTTTTCCACAAAGGTGTCATAGGATTTTATTAAATCATAGGCACCACCACCGGCAAAGACCTGGTCAATGACAAAGGCGTCTTTGTACATAGGCTCTGTCTCGACAAACCTCAGAAAAGAGAGAGAGGCCTGCCCGCCCTGGGAATATCCCATGACAGTAATCTTGTGAGACATCTTCCTGCTGATTGAAGCAAAATACTCTTTTGCAGCCAGAAGCATATCTGCAGAAGCCTGACCCGTACTTACAACATCATAATAAGGATGAACCTTATCTTTTGATGCACCATACCCGATGTAATCGGGGGCTACAACCGCATAACCAAACAGGGCAAAGAGCCCTTCGGTCACACCCATTTTTTGAGAGGGCACCTCGTAATCAGCTCCATAAGTATAATGAACCCCCAGAATTGTTCCCTTTCTTTCATAATCAGCATCTACAGAAGGGTAAAATATCGCTCCCGAGGCAAGGATAGGTTCTCCGTCAGGCCCAATGGTATTATACACAATTGAGACTATTTTAACTTTCTTATTAGGCAATGCCTTATATAGCGTGGAATTCGGATTTTGCTTCAACCGGGCCGCTAAAAGGTACTTGTCTATGACTTCAACCTTTTCGACTCGTTCGAGAAAGTAAAATTCCTGTAAGGGCTCTTTCTTACACGAATAGAAAGTAAGGAGAAGCAAACAATACAATATTGACTTTTTCATCTTCAGGTAGTGAGTTTACAATTCTTGTTTAAAAAAGAAATGAACATGACAGCTCCAGTCCCATTTGCTTCAGTTTAGCGTAGTCTTTAGAAGTAATCCTGTTCAGGTTCCATCTGTATCTTCCTTCAATCTGAAATTTCCATAGATCAAAACCAAACCCTGCACTAACCCCAAAGAACAGTTTATTGATTTTGCCCTTGGCAACACCATCGTCCATATCAAGCATATTAAAAATATCTCCACGATAGGTGACAATATATGATCCGTATATATTTCCTAAAATATAGGGCCGGAAAATCTTACTCAATTGCAGGCCAACCTTGAAGTTCACCGGAAGATCTATCGTCTGAATGGTCGTCATACAATCAGTGACATAAATGAGATCCACATCTGTTCTTGAGATTGTAAAAAGAAGTTCAGGCACGATCGAGTAATTTACGAATCCTCCAAATTTGTACTGAAACAATGCACCAAAACTCAATCCCGGTTTTGCGTCAAAGTCGGAATAATAGCCCTTTCCATAGTTTTCCAGATGAACGTAATTGACGCCCACCTTTACACCGAATTTATAAGGTTTTTCCTGAGCAAAAACACTGTTGATTGCGCATGCAAATATTAATATTAATACTATTATTACCTTTCTCATATCCCCGGGATAAGTTCCAGGATGTTTTAAACAAGAGACAAGTGAACATTTGAACAGGTTGCTTTTCATAAAGTCAGATAAAGATTGATTCTGCAGCTGAGGATTTTATAACTCCCCTTGAAACGTTTTTCCCTTCTTGTAAAAATAAATAATTATTTCCGATAATTTGTAGGACAATAAGTAATTTATCTGTAGTGATAATGATTACACTGCCCTTCTGATTTCCGGATAAATA
>JBAXRT010000031.1:0-24940 GCA_037131065.1 bacterium
TGGACAATCCGGACAAAAGACAGGATGCCTTCGGCACATTATGAACTGACGGTTGCTGTAAAAAGGGGGAAAGCGGATGTCCTGTCGACTTTTAAATATGTTGAAGAGGTTCTAAAGGCTGCAAAGTAAAATATACCTAAGAAGAAAAGGAAAGTCTTATGGCAAAACAGTCATCCATTCAGCAGGACGGCACGGTTATCGAATCCCTCGGGAATGCAATGTTCCGTGTTGAGCTTGAAAACGGACATGTGATCACTGCCCACATTTCGGGCAAGATGCGAATGCATTATATTAAGATCCTGCCCGGAGATAAAGTACGAATCGAAATGTCACCGTATGATCTGACGAAAGGCAGGATCACCTTCAGGTACCAATAATAATAGACAATCGCGGTACCGGGAACGAGACCCAGTCAGACTTTGAAAACATAGGTATTCTTTTTTGACCGGTTTATTAAATAATAATTGAAAAATGAAAGTAAGAGCATCAATAAAGAAAAGATCTGCCGACTGTAAAATCGTCCGCAGGAAAGGAAAATTGTATATTATCAATAAAAAGAATCCTAAGTTCAAACAGAGACAAGGTTAAGCATAAATTTAAAAATTCTTTTATATGGCCAGAATTGCAGGTATTGACTTACCTAAAAACAAGCAGGGCGAGATTGGGCTTACATATATTTACGGTATCGGAAGAAGCACAGCTCAGAAGATCCTTTCATTAGCCGGCGTAGATGTTCATAAAAAGGTTCAGGACTGGACGGATGATGAGCAGAACAGGATCCGTACGATCATCAACGATAATTTCAAGATTGAAGGGGCACTTCGTTCTGAAGTTCAGATGAATATCAAACGTTTGATGGATATCGGCTGTTACCGCGGTATACGTCACAGGATCGGATTGCCTGTCCGCGGACAGAGTACAAAGAATAATGCCCGGACACGTAAAGGCAGGAAAAAGACTGTTGCAAACAAGAAAAAGGCAACCAAGAGTTAGTGAATAACGAACACAGTTACAAATTTTATGGCAAAGACTGAAAAAAGTTCAAAGAAGAGGGTAGTGAAGGTAGATGCAATAGGTAAAGCCTATGTGAATGCATCCTTTAACAATATCATTATAACCCTGGCAAATAACACCGGTCAGGTCATCAGCTGGTCCTCTGCAGGAAAGATGGGTTTTAAGGGATCCAAGAAAAACACCCCTTACGCAGCCCAGATGGCCGCCCAGGATGCATCGAAAACAGCCTATGATCTTGGCTTACGCAAGGTAAAGGTATTTGTGAAAGGACCGGGTGCAGGCCGTGAATCCGCCATCAGGACGATCCATTCAAGCGGGATCGAGGTGATGGAGATCATGGATATCACACCATTGCCTCACAATGGCTGCCGTCCTCCGAAACGTCGTCGTGTATAATGAGACAATAACAGATACAAACAAAATTATCAATAGATTATGGCAAGATATATTGGACCAAAGTCAAAAATTGCAAGGAAATTCAGGGATCCAATTTTTGGTCCGGACAAGCATTTTGAAAAGAAAAATTATCCTCCCGGGATGCATGGCCAGACAAAGAGAAGGGCGAAAGCTTCGGAATATGGAACGCAGCTTATGGAAAAACAGAAGGCAAAATATACCTATGGGATCCTCGAGCGCCAGTTCAAGAACACATTTCTTAAGGCAGCGCGAAAGGGCGGTATCACCGGCGAGGTGTTACTTCAGCTTATTGAATCCCGGCTTGACAATGTTGTTTTCCGCCTTGGAATTGCGCCTACGAGGAGTGGCGCCCGCCAGCTGATCGGTCACCGTCACATCACGGTGAACGGCAAGGAGGTGAACATCCCCTCCTCTGAACTTCGTCCCGGCGATATCATTGCTGTGAGAGAACGGTCCAAATCACATGAAGCGATTCTTAATTCAGTCGGAGCCCGCGGAAGCCAGTTTCAATGGCTTGAGTGGGATCGTGATATGCTGACAGGAAAATTCATGAACTATCCTGAGCGTTCCCAGATCCCGGAGAACATCAGGGAACAGCTGATCGTGGAGTTGTACTCGAAGTAACATTAATTTTCGATTGACCTGAGCGAGTTTCAACATAAAGATTAAATAAACTAAAAAACAAAGATATGGCTATACTACCTTTCCAGAAACCTGACAAGGTGATCATGATTGAAGCCGATGATTGCCGCGGAGTATTTGAATTTCGTCCGCTTGAGCCTGGGTTTGGTGTTACAATCGGGAATGCCCTGCGACGGATCCTGCTTTCATCGCTTGAAGGTTTTGCAATTACATCAGTGAAAATTGATGGCGTTGACCAGGAATTTTCAACGATTAAAGGAGTCATTGAGGACGTGACCGAGATCATTCTTAATCTTAAACAGATACGTTTTAAGAGGTTGATTGATGCAGAGAGTTCAGAGAAGGTTACCGTGATCATTGCCCAGCAGAAAGAGTTCAAGGCAGGGGATATAAACAAGTTCCTCTCAGTTTTCCAGGTCCTGAATCCCGAAGTGGTTGTATGTCACATGGAGCCTTCCGTCAAACTGACTATTGAGTTGTCGATTGACAAGGGCAGAGGCTATATTCCGGCTGAAGAGAATAAATCCCTTACCTCTTCCATTGGAAGGATTGCGATCGATTCTGTTCATACCCCCATTAAGAATGTGACCTACAATATTGAAAATTTCAGGGTTGAACAGAAGACTGACTATGAGAAGCTTGTCATGGAGGTGGTGACCGACGGATCAATCCATCCGAAAAATGCCCTTAAAGAGGCTGCCAAAATCCTGATCCACCATTTCATGCTCTTCTCGGATGAAAAGATCACACTGGATGCAGCGGAGAAGACGGTAACGGAGGAGTTTGATGAAACATCCCTGCATATCAGGCAATTACTAAAGACCAAGCTGGTTGACCTTGACCTTTCCGTCAGGGCATTGAACTGCCTGAAAGCAGCTGATGTCGAGACACTGGGAGACCTGGTCGCTTTCAATAAAAACGACTTGCTCAAGTTCAGGAATTTCGGTAAGAAATCCCTGACCGAACTGGAAGAGCTTGTCAAGACAAAAGGACTTGAATTTGGTATGAATACGACAAAATATAAATTAGATAAGGATTAATTGCGATGAGACACCAGAAGAAAATAAATCACCTGGGAAGAAAAAGTGCACACAGGAAGGCAATGTTGTCAAACATGGCTTCTTCACTGATCATCCACAAACGGATTAACACGACCGTTGCAAAGGCTAAGGCACTCAGAGGCTATGTTGAGCCGTTGATCACCAAGTCGAAGGATGATACTACACACTCGAGAAGGCAAGTCTTCAGTTACCTGCAGAATAAGGAAGCCGTTTCTGAGCTTTTCCGCGAAATATCAAAAAAAATAGCTGACAGACCGGGCGGGTATACCCGTATTTTGAAGACCGGTAACAGGGAAGGTGATAATGCCGAAATGTGTTTTATTGAATTGGTAGATTACAATACAGCCATGCTCTCGGCAAAGGATGAAAGTAAGGCAAAAACCACCCGCAGAAAGAGAAGCACTTCCAAGAAAAAGGCTGCCGGCGAGACCGAAGATAAGGCCGAAGAACCAAAGGTGAAGAAGGAAAAGGCTGTTTCAAAGAAGGCCGGTACAACAGAAGAGCCTGCATCAACAGAAGAACCAAAGACAGAATAATATATGAGTACGATATTGGCGATACATGCCAGACAGATTCTGGACTCCAGGGGAAATCCTACGGTCGAAGTCGACGTGATCACGGATAATGGAATTCTGGGACGTGCTGCGGTACCTTCCGGAGCCTCGACTGGTATTCACGAAGCCGTTGAACTTCGCGACAATGATAAAAAGTTTTACCTGGGTAAAAGTGTCCTGAAGGCAGTTCACAACGTAAACAAGGTAATCGCCGAAGAGATGACCGGCATGTATGTCACCGACCAGATCGAGATTGACAACAAGCTGATCGAGCTTGACGGTACTCCGAATAAATCAAAATTGGGGGCAAATGCCATCCTGGGTGTTTCGCTGGCTGCTGCACACGCAGCTGCACAAACGACTGGACAGGAATTGTACCGTTACATCGGTGGCGTTGCAGCCCAGACCCTCCCGATCCCTATGATGAATATCCTGAACGGGGGATCGCATGCTGATAACTCGATCGATTTCCAGGAATTCATGATCATGCCGGTTGGTGCAGCTTCATTCAGCGAAGCCGTCAGGATGGGATCAGAAGTTTTTCATAACCTGAAGGCGGTCCTGAAAAAAGGAAAATATTCCACAAATGTCGGTGATGAGGGCGGTTTCGCTCCGAACCTTAAATCGAACGAGGAGGCCCTGAAGGTTATCATGAAAGCCATTGAGGTATCAGGATACAAACCCGGAAAAGATATTTACATTGCCCTTGATCCTGCCTCTTCTGAGTATTATATCCCGGAAGAGAATGTCTATCATCTGAAAAAATCAACCGGGGAAAAGCTTACCCCTGCACAGATGGTCTCGTTCTGGAAAGATTGGGTGAACAGGTATCCCATCATCTCCATCGAGGATGGAATGGCCGAAGATGACTGGAATGGATGGAGGCTGATGACACGTGAACTTGGAAGTAAGATCCAGCTGGTGGGTGATGACCTGTTTGTTACCAACGTTGATAGGCTTGCCGAGGGTATTAAAAAAGGGGTTGCCAATTCCATCCTTATTAAGGTTAACCAGATCGGTACCCTTACCGAGACTATTAACGCTGTGAACCTCGCATATAGGAACAGTTATACTGCGATCATCAGCCACCGGTCGGGAGAGACAGAGGATGTAACCATTGCCGACCTGGCCGTAGCATTGAACACAGGACTTATTAAGACCGGCTCGGCCTGTAGGACTGACCGCATTGCAAAGTACAACCAGCTTATGAGGATTGAAGAGCAACTTGGAGAAAATGCAAAATACCTTGGAAAGGACTTTAAATATATTCGCTAATGCGAAATTGGTAAGCTAATTTTAATCCCCTTTCACTAACGTGTAAGGGGATTTTTGTTGATAAGCTGTTGATATTTAAATCTTCCAATCCTCTGTAAATAGGCTATTGCCGTCTAAATTTGGTAAAAGTAAATTTGGGTCTTTCCTCTAAAGTCCCTTTGTCAATATTCCTGATGTACAGCAAGAACTGTAATATCATTTTTATTCTTTTATGCACGTTCATCGTGATCTCAGATCATGCCTGGTCTCAGACCGGGAAAAAGAAGGAAATGGCTTCCTTTGCCAATACATGGACGGCCGGTGCAAACCTTGGACCTGATATTTTTTATGGTGATCTTGGTCCCCAGGGGATAGGTATCAATTATAATGTAAATTTCGCGGGTAGCATTTATGGGGGAAGGCAGTTTAGCAATGTGATCGGTATTCGCGGCCAGTTGCTCTTTGCAGGGATCAAGGGAAGGAAGGTCAACAACTCGGTCGTTGACACGGTCAATCAATCTTTCTCAGGTCCGCTGGTCGAGTTCAATTTAAATACAACAATTAATTTCTCCAACCTTTTTTCGGCTTATAAACCCACGAGAAGGTTTTTTGTATATGGAACCGTAGGGATAGGATTTACCAACTGGAATACAAAGGTCACAGACCTGAATACACAGCAGGTTATTGGCGATACGCTCAGGAACTGGAGAACAGCAGCGCTTTTACCTTTCGGTCTGGGTGCTTTCGTTAGGATAACAGAGAGGATCAGCATCGGGGCTGAATGGACCTTCCGGATGGCCTTCTCTGACATGATGGATCAGACGCAGGGCGGGTTCAAATATGATTTCTACGACTACCTTGCTTTTGGAATTACCTTTAACCTCGGGAAGATGTCGAAACAATCCCCGAAGGTTAAGGATTATCCCTATCCTGTCTACCCGGCTCAGGCCTCTCCTCAACCAACAGGACTTCCTGTTCTGGATATTCCTGTAAGAACTCCCCAGGCAGTTCCTCCGCCGGGTGAAAATTATACCTATGTCGTGCAGATTTTTGCCTTTGCAAAAAGAAGCTATAATCCCGAATCAATAAGGAAGCGTTACCATATTTCACAGCCTGTACGAAGGGAAAAGGATGGAAGGCTGAACCGTTACCTCATCGGGAATTACAAGGATCTTCAGGTGGCCAGGGATTTGCGCGATCAAATGATCAAAAAGGGTATCCATGATGCCTTTGTCGTTGCCTATAAAGATGGGCAGCGGGTTTATGTTGTTTCCGATCTGTAGTGGGATTGAAATTCCTATTTACAAACCTGGCGTATAAACTGAACCAGGTTTGATTCAGTAAGTCCCAGGCTGATGGACTTGTTGAAGTCGCTGCAGGCGATGTTGGTGTTTCCCAGAAAATAATTGGCAAGTCCCCGGTTATAATAGGTTGTTTTGAGCGTATTATTATCGGTTTGTGAAGATGCTGAGTAATTGATAGCAATGCTGAAATCACCAACAGCGCCATTGTAGTCATTGAGTTTGAGTTTGCAATTTCCCCGGTAGTTATAAATTGTGGTTGTATTTGCCTGAGGTTTCAACTCAAGTGCGCGGTTAAAGTTTTTCAATGCCTCACTGTAATTCCCGTCATCGTATTTCCAAACCCCTTCCCAGTATACTTTGTAATAATCTGTCTGTTTATCGGTCGGAGAGCTTGAACCCGGAACCGTAGAGGGAACAGTATTTGGTGTAAGAGAGGAGGCAGAGAATTTATAGTTTTTGCAGTTTTCTTTAATGGTCTGGTCAGATCCTATATCTTTGAAACCCATCTGGATGGCAGTCTGCCAGTCCTGGCAGGCTCCTTCGTAATCCTTAAGGTTGTACTTGGCGACCCCACGGTTATAGATCGTGGTAAGCCATGCGGAGTAATAACCCTGGTCTGCAGGCTTTAGCGAAACCGCCCTGTCGAAATCATGGAGCGCTTCAAAATTATCCCCGGCCTTCTGGCGTGCATTGGCACGGTAGGCATAGGTCAGGAAGAAATCGGTATAGGGTGGAAATTTTGATGCCTCGGTAAAGTCGGCGATCGACTGACCATAGTTTCCCAGGGAGTAGTTGGAAATGCCGCGTTTGAAGAATTCTTCAGGGGTTTTTGCTGATCCTGCAAACTGAGGAACAGAGACTGCTCCCGCATCGTACCTGATGAATGAGCGGAATGATTCAAGGTCCGTTTCATAGTAGGAAGACCTGAAAAGTTTATCCCGGTCTTTCACATCGAGGTAGGGAAGATAGAACTTCTTTTTATTGGTAACCTGTATGAGGCGGAACCTCATCAGGGATTCACCTCCCGACTGCAGCGGCATGACAGCCATCAGCAGGTTGTGAGAGGCAATGGTTTTATCGGCAAAAGTTTTCTGGATATGATAGGCTACCGTGGAATTCAGCGTTTTAATGTCAAAATCGACAAGGGTTCCTTCACATACCACATCCATGTTGATGATGTTTGGTTTGTTGAATTCGATCTTATCAGGTACTACCTCGAGGAGTTTGGATTTTTTAAAAACGAAATATGATATTCCCTGCTGTTTGTGCCATCCTTCAAGCAGAATAGGAAACTCATACCAGCCGGTCCGGAAAACAATAACAAAGATGCAGTAGATTTCATTGTTCAGCACCACATCCCTGAGCTGTAAGAATTCAAAATTCTCCTTCCCCAGTTTATATAATGCTTTTGAGGACTTGTTGAACTCAGAATCCTTGAAAGGTATCCGGTTTTCATCTGAAATCCACTCTCCATTATCCTGGAGCATCCAGCCTGTTGCCGTTTCAAGAAAAGACCTGGGCTCACTGATCAGGGGAAGGTTCCCCATGGAGCGCTCGATAGACTGTGGCGCAGGCGCCTGAGTGGGTTGCTGGCCGTAAGTTAAATGAAGGAATATTAACGCTATTACAGTAAGGACGATTCGCTTCATCCGGAAAAAATTTACGATTACATCTTCCGGATAACATCCAGAAGAAGGGTTGTTACATTTTTTACGTTTTCATTGAAAACCTTCAGCAGATCATCCCAGGTTACCGGGGCTTCATCGTGTTTCCATGAGTCAAAATCAGTTGAGAGGGCGATGACGGCATAAGGGATCCCGGCCTCATTGGCAAGAATTGCTTCGGGGGCGGTACTCATGTTGATGACGTCGGCTCCGAAAGCCCGGAACATGACAGATTCGGCCCTTGTTGAAAACCGCGGACCTTCAATTGTAATGATGGTGCCTCCGGGATGATGGTTCAGGCCAAGTTCTTCACAGGATGTTATCAGCCTCTTCCTCAGTAATCCTGAGAAAGGCTCTGCCATGGCTGTATGAGAAACCTTGCCTGGCTCGAAGCGGTCAAAAAAGGTATTTTTTCTGAAACGGGTGAAATCAATGAACTGATCCGGTATTACAAGGATGCCACGGCCGATCTCTTCGCGCAGGCTGCCGCAGGCAGAGGTGGCGAGGATATAGTCGCATCCGGCCTGCCTGAAGGCATCAATGTTAGCAAGGTTGTTGACATGGGTAGGGGTAATGGTATGTTCCCTCCCGTGACGCGAAAGAATATAGAGTTCACAGTTGTTTAAAGTCCCCCTGATAAAGGTGGAACTTGTCGCACCATAGGGAGTCTGAATCTCAATTTCCTGCGTGTCCCTCAGTAAGTTAAGAGATTCCAGTCCTGTTCCTCCGATCAAGCCTACTCTGGCCACAATACAAAATTTTAGCGAATATAAGCGAAATCAGGTATTGATTCAAATTCAAAGAATTTTGTTAATAACAAAACCACTTGAGTTATCAACATCCATCGTTATTTTCAGTTTCTTTTTTCTCCGTGGATTATTGATTGATCAACCGTAAAAATTCTGCCTGAAAAGTGTAATTTTGCAGCCGGATTTAAAAAACAACATATGAACATAAATTATCTGGGTGAACACCTGATGCCCGGGATGATCGGAAATGCATTTGTATGGATTGCTTTTATTGCGGCCCTCATCTCAACGGTACTTTTCATCCTATCCATATATTCTAAAAGATTTTCAGGAAGGAAATGGCTCTCGGGTGCAAAAGGCCTCTATTTATTACATGCTTTTTCACTGATCGGCGTAGCTGTGGTTCTTTATTACCTGATCTTCCGGCACTATTTTGAATATTCATACGTATGGCAGTACTCTTCCAAAATGCTGCCGGTAAAATACATCATTGCATGTTTCTGGGCCGGGCAGGAGGGTAGCTTTCTGACCTGGGCCATCTGGCAGGCTCTGACAGGAGTTGTTCTTCTCTTCATTGCGCGTGAATGGGAAAAACCGGTCATGGCAGTTGTTTCACTCTCTCAGGTTTTTGTCACATCCATGTTGCTGGGAGTTAACTTCATAGGAATCAAGATCGGTGCAAGTCCGTTTACACTTTTAAGGGAGACGGTAAACACCATTTCCGGAACGATTTTTACTGAGCCGAATTACCTCTCGTTTCTGAAAGACGGAAACGGTCTTAATCCGTTGCTAGAAAATGTCTGGATGACAATTCACCCGCCGATTCTCTTTCTCGGTTATGCGTTGGCGCTTGTTCCTTTCGCGTATGCGATCGCCTCTTTCATACGGAAAGATTATGCTGGCTGGATCGGGAAGGCTATTCCATGGACACTGCTTTCACTAACCCTGCTCGGTGCAGGTATTCTTCTCGGTGGTGCATGGGCATACGTCTCTCTCACGTTCGGCGGGTTCTGGGCCTGGGATCCCGTGGAGAACTCCTCACTCGTCCCCTGGATGACCCTCATTGCCGGATTGCATTTCCTGCTCATTGCACGGAGGCAGAACTTTGCCCTTTTTTCGGCTTACCTCTTTCTTGGTCTCTCCTATATCCTCGTGCTCTATGCCAGTTTTCTTACGCGCAGCGGTGTGCTTGCAGATACATCCGCGCATTCATTCGGCGATAACGGAATGACTTTACAACTGCTGATTTTCCTCCTCTGCTTTTTGTTGCTGCTGATCGTGATGATCGCGATCAATGTGAAGAAATTTTATGAAAAGAAGAAAGAGGAGTTGCTCTCAAGAGAGTTCTGGATGTTCATCGGATCGATTATTGTTGCCCTCGGGGCATTTCAGATCATCTTTACAACTTCAATACCGGTGTTCAACAGTATTTTCGGGACAGATGTTGCACCACCTGCCGATGCCATCGGGTTTTATAATAAATGGCAAACCCCGTTTGCCCTCCTGATTGCAGGTTTTATTGCCTTCTGCCAGTTCCTGAACTACCATTCCAATGAACCCAGGATGTTTATCAGGAAGATGATAGTTCCCCTGGTCCTTGCCCTGCTCATCACGATCCCCTTCCTTGTTACCGGTGTCGTCAGAGGGGTCAGTTTTACCCTCTTCCTGTTTTTTATTCTCTTCTCGATCTTGTCATCCCTGTATAACCTCCTGTTTCAGAGTGCAAAGCCGAGAAACATGGGGGCAATCATTACGCACCTTGGTTTTGTTATCTTCCTGCTTGGCACGGTAATCACTTTTTCGAATTCCTCGGTCATTTCATCGAACACCTCCAAATATGATCTTGGCGATTCAAAGGCCAACGCCGAGAACCTGATGCTGGTCCGTTCGGATACCTTATACATGGGCGGGTTTTATGTGGCCTATGTAAACCAGAGGCTGGCTGGCAATGAGACTCATTACCAGGTTGATTTTCTCAAATACAGCAATGGTAAATTTACCAGGCAGTTCAGTTTATTTCCGTCGGTCAATGTTCATCCGAGGATGGGAGCAGTCTATAATCCCTCAACCCGTCATTTCCTGAACCGTGATTACTATACCTATATCGCACATGTGGGCAATGCTGAGAATGATTACATCGTGATCAAAGTGATCATGAACCCATACATCAACGTGTTGTGGGTTGGCGCCATCCTGATGACCATTGGTCTCGGTTATTCGGCCTGGAAAAGGATCAGGGGTAAAGCTGTCAGTAATACCTGATCCGGGGATTCCCGAACAGGTCATAAAAGGTCCACTTACCTGTTCTGCGTCCTTCGTAAAATTCACCTTCAAGTTCCAGTCTTCCATCGGGACGATGCTTTACAACGAGGCCTGTATATGGGATGCCATCAAGATACTTAACCGGGCCACCACTCAGCCGTTCCCACTCTACAAGCTTTGGTTTTTTCGGTTCGTCCTTTTTTGGTTCGGGCTCCTTAACGACCGGCTGCACGGGCTGCTGCTGAACTATGCTGTCCTTCTTTTCAACTTCAGGCTCCGGGCTTCCGTCATTGCCAAGGCGTTTTCCCATTTTGTACATCTCGATTACATCCTGCTGACCATTGTCTTTCCAGTAGGTCCAGGTACCCTCTTTCAGTCCGTAGGCGTAAGCTCCCTCAATCTTTTTTTGTCCCGAGGGGAAATAGTAACTCCATAGTCCCTCACGGAGCCCGTCTTTTATTTCACCTTCGAACTCTACTCTTCCGTTGGCATAAGAAACCACTTCACCGGTAAATGGCTTGTCGGAATTGACAAGGTAAAAGAGCCCGTTGCGGTCCTGGAGCTGATCGAAATTAACTTTCTTTACTGCACACCCCGCCATTGCGAAGAGTACAATGAATAGCAGCATGTTTCTCATTATATATGTTATTTATCTTTCGCCCTGTTTTCCAACATCGGCACAAAGCGGAATAAGCCGTGTTCTTTTTTAATGCATTCGGTTTCAGAAACTTTATGTATGGTTGTCATGGTCTGTACATCAGTGCCCAGGGGGATGACCAGGATTCCTCCTACCTTGATCTGGTGGATCAGCGGATCCGGGATATAAGGCGCAGCGGCAGTAACGATGACCTTATCAAAAGGTGCAAAGGCCGGTAATCCTTTGTATCCATCCCCATAAAAGGTCTTGACTCCAGGGTACCCCGCCAGGGGAAGGAATCTGCTTGTTGTAAGGTAAAGGGATTTCTGGCGTTCGATGGTAAATACCTTTGCTTCCATCACAGCCAGGATACAGGCCTGGTAGCCGGAACCTGTGCCGATCTCAAGGATACGGTCGCCTCTCCTCACCTGAAGGAGCTCCGTCTGGAAGGCCACCGTGTAAGGCTGCGAGATCGTTTGTCCGGCGCCGATCGGGAATGGCTTGTCTTCGTAAGCATATTCAAGAAATGAAGAATCGAAGAAGTAATGCCTTGGAACGATCTCCATGGCATCGAGCACTTTCTGATCCTTAATCCCTTTCTGATGAATGCTCTGGATGAGCTTTTTCCTCAGCCCCTGATGCCTGTATGTGTCCTGGATTCTTGAATCAGTCATGTAAGGTCCGGTCTCAAATTTTTTCCGAAATTACTAAAATCAGTCGCTTTAAAGAACTACCTTTACAAAAAAGTTTTTATATGCTCAATATCGGTGTGTTAGGAGCAGGACATCTTGGAAAAATCCATATTAAATGTATTAAAGAGATTCCCGATTTTAATCTGGTTGGTTTTTACGATCCTGATCAATCCATTTCTGGAAAGGTTGAAAAAGAGTTCGGAATTCCAAGATTTTCGTCCATCGATTCGCTGATCGATGCTGTGGATGTGGTGGATATTGTCACCCCCACGATCTCTCATTTTGAATGTGCTGCCAAATCATTGAAAAAGTGCCGGCATGTTTTCATAGAAAAACCAATTGTTACTAGTATTGATGAAGCACGCGAACTCATCAAGATCGCGAATGAGGCCAACGTTAAGGTCCAGGTCGGACATGTTGAAAGGTTCAATCCTGCCTTTCTGGCTGTCGAACCCTTTTTTGACCGCCCGATGTTCATTGAAAGCCACCGGCTGGCTCAGTTCAATCCGCGGGGAACCGATGTTCCGGTTATCCTGGACCTGATGATACACGACATCGATATTGTACTGAGCGTTGTCAGGAGCAATATTAAAAAGATCAGTGCCAGCGGAGTTGCGGTTGTAAGCGATACACCGGATATTGCCAATGCACGGATCGAATTCGACAACGGCTGTGTCGCGAACCTGACCGCAAGCCGGATCTCGCTGAAAAATATGAGAAAGTCAAGATTTTTTCAGCGCGATGCCTATATCTCGGTTGATTTTCTGAAAAAGGAGGTTGAGGTTGTCCGGATCAAGGATGCCGGGACAGATAAATCCTTGCCGGCAGGATTTGTGCTGGATCTCGGCCCGGGGAAAAGGACAAAACATATCCTGTTCGACAAACCGGAAGTGAAACCCCTGAATGCCATCAAGACCGAAATGGAGAGCTTCTACCATGCTATCATTCACAATACGCTGCCTTCGGTGACCATCAACGATGGATATATCGCACTTGAAGTGGCACATAAGATCATCGAAAAAATAACCCTCGCCTCCGCCAATATCTCCTGATCTCTGTTAACTAATTGTTAATTACTTTTATTTACCGGATAAACAATATCGTGAAGTGCTCAGTCGTTTACAATACGGGATTGAGTAAATCTCATTCTATGATATATCGGAAACCTCTACCACTCTTGACTTTTCTCTTAGTAATCTCCCTTACATCATGTGAGAAGTTTTCCGGTGACCAGGAGATTCCTTCCTATATCAGTATCGATTCAATTTATCTGACGACCAATTATACCAACCAGGGCACCAGCTCGCATAATATCACTGATGCATGGATCTATGTGGATGATATAATGATCGGAGATTTTGAGTTGCCGGCACGGGTTCCTGTCCTCTTCAGCGGAACCCATACAGTAACTGTCATTGCAGGCATCAAGAAAAACGGTATTGCATCAACCAGGGTCGATTATCGCTTCTATCAGCCTATTGTAAAAACCCTCAGGTTGACCCCGGACAGTACGACTAACCTTAAGGTTCAGAAAACGGTTTATATGTCCTCGGCAAAGTTTGTGTGGCTCGAGAATTTTGAAGGAGTAGCCTTCACCCTGGATACAACCAAACGCAGTTCCGCTGCCATTGAGCGAACACCGACAGGTTCTCCGCTTGCTTTTAAGGATGAGGGGTTACATTCGGGAATGGTGGTCCTTGATTCTGCCCACAGTTTTTTTGAATGTCAGTCACACGATGAGTACCCCATCCCGCCAGCTCCTGTTTATCTGGAGATGAATTTCAATATAAATACAACCCTTACCGTAGGAGTTGTCGTGTATGGTTTATCAAGCCTGTACCAGGTTCCCATCATCAACCTGAACCCAACCAATAATCTTTGGAAGAAGATCTATATTGACCTAACCACAACCATCAATGCATACTCGGGTTATACCTACAGGGTATACCTGGGTGCATTTCACGACAGCACTTCAAACAACCAGAACCTGATTCTGTTTGACAATTTTAAAATTCTGACCAACAAATGAACAAAAGGCTGCAAGTCATAAAATATGTTTTGGCCGACTACCTGGCAGCATTCCTTGCTTGGTTATTATTTTTTATTTACAGGAAATATGTGGTAGATCCTGATATCTTCTCCCATTTCCAGGATGTACTCAGGGATGAAAAACTTTATTTCGGTATCCTTTTGATCCCACTAGCCTGGCTCTTCTTCTACCTGCTGATCGGGACGTATCGGAAGATATACCGCAAAGCCCGGTTAAAGGAGTTCGCCCAGACACTCATTATTACCTTTATCGGGGTCACCATTATATTCTTTGCCCTGATCCTTGACGACGTGATCATCACCCAAAGGACCTATGCTGAATTCTTCTTTACCCTATTCTTTTTGCATCTTTTTTTCACGGCCGGATTCCGGTTTCTCCTGACTTCACTGGTCGCCTATAAGATTCATCATAAAATTTTGGGATTTAACACCCTGCTCATCGGGAGCAATGGCAATGCGGCCTCCATCTACCGCGAAATAGAAAACCAGGAAAAATCTTCGGGTAACAAATTTGTCGGTTTTGTCAATGTGGAGGGATATAACAGTTACAAACTGGCTGATTACCTTGAACACCTCGGAGGCCTGAACGATCTTAACCGGATTGTAAAGGAGAGAAAAATCGAAGAGGTAATTATTGCAATTGAACATTCTGAAAACCACACCATTGAGAACATTATCACACAGCTGGAAGATACCGACGTTGTGATAAAAATTATTCCGGCTATGCAAGACATACTCATGGGTTCTGTCAAGACTACCTCCATTTTTCACGCCCCGCTCATTCAGATCTATCCAGACCTGATGCCCGACTGGCAGATGTCACTGAAAAGAATTTTCGACATTGCTCTTTCGATCATTTGCCTGATTCTTCTGGCTCCGATCATGCTGATCACAGGCATTCTCATTAAGCTCAACTCACCGGGACCAGTATTCTATTCCCAGGAGCGGCTTGGAATCCGCAGCAAACCATTCATCATGCATAAGTTCCGGACGATGTACCGGGATGCCGAGTTGAACGGTCCCCAGCTCTCCTCTAAAAATGATCCGCGGATCACCCGGTTCGGAAGGTTTCTCAGGCAATTCCGTATCGATGAAATTCCGCAGTTCTACACCGTTCTAAAAGGGGATATGAGCATTGTCGGTCCACGTCCCGAGCGCCAGTATTACATCGACCTCATCGTTCAGAAAGCACCGCATTATCGGCTGCTTCATAAGGTGAAACCCGGGATCACGTCATGGGGACAAGTAAAGTACGGTTATGCAGAGAGCCTTGAGCAGATGATTGAAAGGCTGAAGTTTGACATTCTCTATATCGAGAATATGTCACTGGCCATGGATTTTAAGATCCTGATCTATACCATCCTTATCATCATCCAGGGAAGAGGGAAATAACAGTTCTTCCAGGATTCCCATCGTTTCTGACGCTTTCCCTTCAAAAAATAAATCGGTTATCTTGCCTGTGTAATGAGATGGTTGCAGATTGATCTCAATGATCTTCGCTCCGTAGCTTTTAGCAATGACCGGAAACTGGTTGGCAGGCATGACTTCGCCTGATGTACCGATGATTATGAAAAGATCGGAAAGAGAGGATGCCTCAATGGCGGCGGCAAGCGGATATTGCGGGATAGACTCTCCAAAAAATACGAAATCCGGTTTAAGCAGCCCGCCACATTCGCGGCAGGTAGGGGGTATGTGATCAAGGCTGATCCCGATGGCTTTATAAATACGGTGGCATTGAAGACAAATCAGCCTTCCGGAGTTTCCATGGAATTCATGCACATGAAGGCTCCCTGCCTCCTGGTGCAGGTTATCAATGTTCTGGGTGATAGTGGATTTCAGCAGCCCCTCTTTTTCCATCCTTGCAAGAACATGGTGTGCCTTGTTTGGCCTGGCTTTCCTGAAATAATCATAGAAGATCTCCTTTATCACTGCCCATGATTCAGCCGGATGTTCTTTAAAATAATCAATTTCAAGGATCCCCGGATCATATTTGCTCCAAAGCCCGTCTAATCCCCTGAAGGGAGGTATGCCGCTTTCAACGGAGATCCCTGCTCCTGTAAAGGCAGTTGTGTATCTGGAAGTTCTGAGCAGGTTAGCAGCTTCCCTGTATTTAGTATTTCCCTTCATTGGAATGTCAGGCAGAGATTTTTTAAGGATGCAAATGTAACTATTTTGGTAATTTTATCTCTCAATCGTATCGCATGAAAAAGTACCAACTCATTCTTTTGCTGACCATTTTCCCTTTTGTGACAGGATCTGCCATTCACAGCAGTCGGCCAGAGAGACTAATTATAGGAATCTCCTATATTCCGCCCTATATCATTTCCGAAAACGGTAAATTATCAGGGGTTTGCGTGGATCTCTGGAACATCATCAGTGATTCCGTGGGATTGGACTACCAGTATAAATTTTATGAAAACACCGACAGCGTTCTTGCCGACCTTGACGCCGGAAAGATTGACCTGTCGATCTGTCCCCTGACCATGACCAACGAGAGGCTGGTCAAATATGGCAGGACCATTCCATTCTGGATTTCCAATATGGGCATAGCAACCAGGGTCGATAAAAGATCTCCACTTCTCCATGTCCTCAACAACCTCCTCTCCTGGAATATCATTCGCTGGCTTATTTACATACTTCTGATCGCTGCAATCTTTGCTGGTTTTATGTGGATTGCGGAACGAAAAGCTAACCCGGCGCAGTTCCGGAATGGTTTCCGGGGCATTCTTGACGGGATCTGGTGGGCTTTTGTTACGATGACCACTGTAGGGTATGGGGATAAAATCCCGAGAACAGGCCTTGGAAAGATCCTTGCGATTCTCTGGATGTTCTTTGCCATTGCACTCTTCTTTGTTTCCGCCGGTGTTGTATCTTCACAACTTACCGTTTCTTCACTGCAATCAGAAATTAAGGATTTTAATGATCTTACTTCATGCAAGGTCGGAGCCGTTTACAAAACGGGCTATGAGGAGACCCTGAACAGGAACCATATCGCTCATGCTGTATTTCCGGGGACGATGGAAGGTATGCAGGCTGTAGAGGTAGGACTTATCGATGCTTTCGTGGGAGACGAATCGATCATGAAATACGTGGTGAGTAAGTATTATAAGAAGGGGAGCATTGCAGTTTTTCCAAGTGATCTTAACCTCCAGTATTTCTACTTTCTTACAACAAAAGAAAAGTCCTGGCTGGTGGACCGCATCAACCCGGTTCTTCTGAAAACAATAGATGAGATGACCTGGCAGGAAATTCTTGACAGGTACGACCTCCGATAACCTTATTTAAGCCATTTGTCGAGCCAGCTGTAGAAGGTACGCTGCCAGAGGATCCCGTTCTGCGGTTTAAGCACCCAATGATTCTCATCCGGGAAGTAGAGGAATTCAGCCGGGATTCCCCTCAACAGGGCAGCATTGAATGCCTGCATGCCCTGGGTCATGGCAATCCGGTAGTCAAGTTCTCCATGGATAACGAGGATAGGCGTATCCCAGTTCTGAACGAAACGGTGGGGAGAGGAGGCATAGCTCCGCTGTGCAATTGAATTTTTCTTATCCCAGAAAGCCCCTCCCAGGTCCCAGTTGACGAACCACATTTCGTCGGTTTCCAGGTATTGCGATTCGAGGTTGAACATGCCATCATGTGCAATGAAAGCCTTAAAGCGTTTATTGTGATTTCCGGCAAGCCAGTAAACGGAGAACCCGCCATAACTGGCTCCAACACATCCAAGTTTTTCCTTGTTTACATAGGGCTCCTGCGATACGGCATCGATTGCAGTGAGATAATCCTTCATATTCTGACCGCCATAATCCCCGCTGATTTGTTCATTCCATTCTTTTCCGAAGCCCGGGAGTCCCCTGCGGTTCGGTGCGACAATGATGTAGCCATTCGCTGCCATCATCTGAAAGTTCCACCGGTACGACCAGAACTGGCTGACGGTGCTTTGGGGTCCGCCTTCACAATAAAGCAGCGTCGGATATTTTTTAGACGGGTCGAAATTGGGAGGATAAATGATCCAGGTTAGCATCTCTTTGTTGTCTGTGGTCCTGATCCAGCGCTTCTCAACTCTCCCCATGACCAGTTGATTCAGCAGGTTGGTATTGACATTGGTTAGCTGTGTGTCTTTTCCTGTGCCGGGATCAACTGCATAGATTTCTGCGGGTTTGGACATTGAGACCATGGTGGCGATAAGTCTGTCGCCGGCAGGAAAGACCCCAGTGTAGTTATGGATCCCGTCGGTGAGTTTGGTTATCTTTCCGGAAGCGAGATCCAGTGAATAGATCTCATCAGTAGCGTGCCAGTCGCTGGTGAAAAAGATAGACCTTCCGTCGCCGGACCAGGCGTGGTTTTCAACATTTTGGTCAAATGTCCTTGTAAGATCGGTTTTGGTCTGATCACCAAGGTTGTAAAGAAATAAACGGTTTTTATCGGATTCATACCCGTCCCGCTCCATACTCTGCCAGGCAATCTTCTTCCCGTCGGGAGAGTAAACAGGATTGATATCATAGCCCATCATTCCTTGAGTGAGATTTGTTGTCGTGCCGGTCGAAAGCTCGAAGAGATAGATGTCGGAATTGGTCGATTTGGTGTATTCAACGCCAACTTTTTTGCGGCATGTATAGGCAATGACCTTACTGTCGGGGCTCCATGCGATCTGTTCCATACCTCCAAATGGCTTCAGCGGGGATTCGAAAGGTTCATTGAGCAGTATGTCCTTCCCCCCTGTGATGGAATTTCCGGAAACTTCAGCGATAAAAATATGACTGTACGACTCAACCCAGGTATCCCAGTGGCGGTACATGTGGTCGGTATAGATCCTGCCGCTTGCCTTCGGCAGCCCTTCATAGAGCTGCTTCATCTGCTTTCCGGGGAATACTTCGGCTGTGTAAAGGATCATCTTCATATCCGGGGAATACCGGTAACCTCCGATCCCGTTTTCAATCTGTGTGATCTGCTTTCTGCCGGTACCATTCGTATCCATCTCCCAGAGCTGCATGGAGCCTGTCTCAGCTGAGATAAAGCAGACCTTCTGGCCATCGGGACGCCAGGATGCCTGGTACTCGCTGAATTTTGTTGTGGTCAGTCTGCGGGCGTTGCTGCCGTCGATGTTCATAATATACAGTTCCCGGTTGCCTTTATTCTGGGTAAGATCATAGAATGTGACCCCGTAAAGAATTTTTTTTCCGTCGGGAGAGATCTCCGGTTCACTGATCCTTCCGAAACTCCAGAGGACCTCAGGGGTCATAATGTTGCTTTTAAGCGTAAGTTTCTGTTGTTCAATGATCGGGGACTCTTCTTTTTTCTCTTTCACTGCTTCGCGGGAACAAGAGTAGCTGCCGGCGAGGATCCCCGACAGGATCATTAGGGATAGAACATATTTCATAATTCAATAATTTTTGGTAAAAAGATGATCAAACCTATAATAACTGAAAAAAATGAAGCAATTAAAACTGCGCCGGCAGCAATATCCTTAATCATTCCGGCTGCAGGGTCCTGTTTTTTTGTAATAAAATCAACGAGATATTCAATGGCCGTATTGAGAGCCTCCAGCGACAGGACAAGGGCAATCACAGTCAGAATGACTATCCATTCGGCAGGGGAGATGGAAAAAATAAAGCCGGCCAGGATCGTAACCAAGGCCACGATGAATTGAATCAGGAAGTTATGCTGACGGAAAACCTTTCCAACGCCCCTCCAGGCAAACTGAAAACTCCTGATTCGCGCCCGTAATGAAAATTTTTTGTGTTCTGCCATGGGGTGATCTCCGGCTTACTTCAGGTAATCGCCGAGTGCAGCACGAAGTTCGCGTGCATCAATAGGTTTAGATACATAAGCATCACAACCGGCAGCAAGGCTTTTTTCACGTTCCCCTTTGAGTGCATAGGCAGTCTGTGCAATAATGGGAATATCCTTCCGTAGTTTCTTTATCTCTTGAGAAGCTTCATATCCGTCCATCACAGGCATCCTGATGTCCATCAGGATGGCATCAATCTTCCTTGTGTTGACAAGATCGATGGCTTCCTTTCCATTCCTCGCCCAGATAAGTGTAACCCCCGTCCTCCTGAGCATTCGGTCAATGAGGAAATAGTTGGAATCCTCGTCTTCGACCACAAGAATCACCTTGTCTTTCCAACTGATCTCCGCGGCTGATATATTGGTTACCGGTAAGGAAGGTCCTGGTATGGTTACTGCTTTCTGGAGAGGCAGACTGATGAAGAATTTCGTGCCTTTACCTCTTTCAGATTCAATCCTGATATCGCCACCGAGGAGTTTTACCAGGTTCTTTGAGATGGTCAATCCCAGACCGGTTCCTCCATACCTGCGGGTATTTGTATCGTCCACCTGCCTGAAACGTTCAAAGATCACATCGTGCATTTCCTCCGGGATTCCAATTCCTGTATCCCTGACAAAAAATTCGATCTGCTGCGAGACCGCATCATTCTTGAAAGTATAACCAAATTCCACGAACCCCTCTTCCGTGAATTTCAGGGCATTCTCGATTAGGTTTGTCATCACCTGGCGTAACCTGTTCGAATCTGTAAGGATCATGAAATCCTTGTCGGTATTGCCAGGAAGAAAATTCAGTACAATTTTATTCTTCGCCTGTTTCCTTTTGACTTCATTCAGGGTGACGAGGAGGTTGGTGAGCAGGGTGTTGATAAAACACTCCTTGATCTCGATTTTTATCTGTCCCGATTCAATCTTGGCTACATCGATGATGTCGTCGATGATCCTCATCAGGTCGTTCCCACGCTCCTTTATGATCTGTACATATTCGGATTTCTCAGCTTCCGAAAGGGTAGTGTCAGAGAGCAGAGTGGAAAATCCAAGGATTGCATTCATGGGAGTACGGATCTCGTGCGACATATTGGATAAGAATGCTGATTTCAGCTTATCCGATTCCTCGGCCCTTTCTTTTGCCATGATCAGACTTTTCTCAATTTTCTTCCGGTCGGTAATGTCGCGGTAAATGCCATAACTCCCGACAATCTTCTCTTTGATCCGGATCGGAGTAACCAGTAAAGATACGTCGATCATTTGCCCCTCCTTATGCTTGCGCTGTGTTTCAAGTTCTGCAATTAATCCCTGGCCTGTTTTCAGGGTGATCTCATGAGCTTCATTATACAACTCGCTAGTTGCAAGGAGATCGTCGACGTTTTTTCCGACGACTTCTTCCTTGTGATAACCGAAAAGGTTGGTGAACCCGGCATTGAGAAGACTGATTGTACCACTCCGTTCAATCATCACAATGGCTTCAGGGCTCCCTTCGAACAGCTGTTCGAGGTATGCTCTCTCCTCGAGATAAGACTCTTCAGCCGTTTTACGGGAGATCAGGGTCCCGATCTGGTCTGCAACAAATTTTAGCAGTTCAAGTTCCTTCTGTGTATATTGAACCGGGTCGCTGTAGCTTTGTACAACCATTACACCGATAACCTCATCGGCAACGATCATAGGCACTCCAAGCCAGACTTTTGCCGGAGAGCCAACGATTTCAATCTCACCCGACTTAACAAGCTCCTTTATTATGTTCTCATCTGCAAGAAGCGGCTGGCGGGTCCTTATAACATAACCAGTGCAGGTCTTTCCAGCAGGGAAGGAGGTGTGTTTGTCCTTGGTGTCAACTTCATAAGGCAAGGATATTGAATCGGTCTTCTTGTCGTACATCGCAACAAAAAAATTGTTCACATCCATTATTCTGCTGAGAGAATGGTGGATTGAGCGGAAAAATTCATCCAGTGATTGTGATGTATATGCAGCCTGGGAAATCTCAAAAATGGAATGTTTGACGGCTTCAAGTTGTTTTTCTTCAGAGATATCCGTGATGTATCCTTCTGCGAAGAGTAAATTTCCATCCTGGTCAAAGATGCCTTTCGTCTGTTCCCAAACCCACTTTATTTTCCCCTGAGAAGTTTTAATTCTGTATTCAAGAGTGTACGGCTTCTGGGTAAAGATCTTTTCCTGGACCTCATCCCAGATTCTCTTTCTATCCTCTTCAAGGATGATATCATTGAAACAGAGTTTTTTATTTTGTATAATATCTTCCGGATGATAACCCGTAAGTTCAGTAAAGACATTGCTGACAAATTCCATGGTCCACTGTTCGTTGTTCATGCACCTGAAAACAAAACCAGGCAGGTTTCCTAATAAAGTCGCAAGGATACGCTGACTTTCAATAAGTTTTGCCTCGACTGATTCTTCCAGATGGAAGATGCTGACAGCTTGGTTATTGTCAAAATTTTTCTCTTGGTCTTTTGCCTTTTGAGATTTTTTGTCGCTATTTGTCGTCATCCGGGAGTTAAAATTTGGGAATATTCATCTTGGGGGCAATCACAAAGTTTTAAATTGACGGGTTTCTGTTTTATAAATATCTCCTGGTCTTTTCCTTGTAGGTTTTCCAACCAGGCTCAAACTTCTTTTTCAGAAATTTTTCTTCGCCGATCGTTATCAGATGATGAACATAGATGCCATACAATCCGAAAGAGATATTGATCAGGTCAGGGATATAAAGGCATGATCCGATGGTAATCAGGTAGACGCCGACGTAAAGCGGATTTCGTGAAAAACGGTAGATGCCGGTGGTTTTGAGTCTTGTTTCCTCTTTTGGGATTCCTACCCTAAGCGATTCACCCAGCTCAAAAAGAGCGATGATCATCAGCGTTGATCCAATGAGCAATAACCCTGTTGCTACCCATGCAAGCCATGAAGGGACAATGATATAACCAGTATTCGGTGAAATGGCTTTATATATGAAAAAGCCCCAGTTGGTAAACAGTGTGATTTTACCGGACATGAAAATGAATCTGTCAATGGGAGGGGTCCCGAGGAAACGGAACTTGTCTTTTCGGCGGAAGATAACTACCAAAAGGAGGGATATCCCCAGTAGTGTAAAGAGGGAGAGGACAATGTACGAATACAGTGGCATAAACTCTATTAAATTGTAAAGATAAAAAAACCAATCTAATGATCCGGGAAAAAAAAGTAGTGACGGAGTTGTTATATTTGCATATATAAATAATTTCCGATATAGATGGATCAGGACCCTTTTATTGAAAATGTTATTCAGAAAGCGCTGAATGCTGCACATTCCCTTGGCAAACTTGATCAGGAGCAAACCGACCGCATCGTTCACATGGTTTACAGGGCAGGATTCAACAACCGCTGGAAGTTAGCGGAGATGGCCTATGAAGAGACCGGGATCGGAAATCTCCACGATAAGGTGGTCAAGAATATCATCGCCACAAGGTTCGTATACAGGGATATCCGTTCCCAGAAATCTGTCGGGATAATTTCGGAGGACAAGGATAACCTGGTCGCTGAAATTGCCCGGCCAGTCGGGCCGATCTTCGCCATCACCCCGGTGACGAACCCAACATCAACTGCTTTGTTCAAGATCCTGATCGCCATGAAATCGCGTAACCCGATCATCATCTTTCCTCACGGAGCTGCGCGCAAATCGACTAATGAGGCCGCGAGGTTGTGCTACGAAGCAGCTCTGGAGGCCGGCGCCCCGGAAAACTGCATACAGTGGATACCAAAGGCTACGCGTGACCAGGTCATCTCATTCATGAGTCACAAGCGCACTGCCATGGTACTGGCAACCGGGTCAGTCGGACTGGTGAGGGCGGCCTACCAGTCGGGAAACCCGGCCATTGGGGTTGGTCCCGGGAATGTTCCCGTATACATTGGCAAAAGTGTCGATGTTTCCTTTGCCGTTGACCAGATCTTATTATCCAAATTGTTTGACAACGGTACCATTTGTGCAAGTGAACAGGCTGTAGTGGTCTCAAAATTCAATGCACAGCAGGTAAGGGATGAGTTCACAAGGCAAGGGGCGTGGTTCCTTAACTCGGATCAAAAAGAGAAACTGGGCAAATTCGCTATCAATACAGTCCAGCACTCGATGAACCCGGAAGTGATCGGGAAACCTGCCGGCGTTATAGCTCAAATGGCAGGTTTTGAAGTTCCTGCGGGGACCAATCTCCTGATTGCCGAGCTCGAGAAGCACCAGGTAGGGATCCAGTGGCCACTCTCGCTGGAGATTCTTGCACCTATTCTTGCTTTTTACGAAGTGGAGAGTTTCGATGAGGGAATTGCCATGTGCAGAAGGATCAATGAACATGGAGGGCTTGGTCATACCGTCAGCATCTTCTCCAATGATGATGCTAAGATCCGCTACTTTGCCCAGGCACTCAATGCCGGCCGCATAGTGGTCAATACTCCTTCGTCGCAGGGAGCCCTTGGAGGATTGTATAACGGTCTCACACCATCGATGACTCTTGCCTGCGGATCGGGTGGAAAGAACTTCACTACCGACAATATCTCCTTCCGGCACCTGCTCAACATTCAGCGGATCGCCTATCGCAAGATCAATTTCTGTGGGGAACACCAGCGTGGTGAGGCTTTTTGCTGTGACGTGAACCTCACCATCGACGAGGTGGATGAAAACTGCAAAAAAGCACGCGAAAATTTTCTCACCCAGGAAAATTCGCCCACCTGACGCTGAGAATTAACTCTTTTCTTATCTTTGCAACCACACCCACACTTCAACCACACCCACACCCACACCCCCTTCGCGGAAGTAGCTCAGTTGGTAGAGCATCAGCTTCCCAAGCTGAGGGTCGCGGGTTCGAATCCCGTTTTCCGCTC
>JBAXRT010000032.1:0-24849 GCA_037131065.1 bacterium
GTCGGAATTCCATGCTTTCAGTTTGACGACATAAAGTCCCGGCTGTGTAAAGGTATGCGTAGGATTGAAAGCATACGAGACATTCTGCCCTCCCGAATTCGGATCTCCAAAATTCCATACCACCGAATAGAGGCTGTCGCCGGCTGAATGGTTCGGGTTAATAGCATGGAACTGGGTTGGATAACCATGGCAAACCACATTGTTGTCGAAAGTGAAGTTAAATCCGGGTTTGACATAAACAGTGTCAATAATCGTATCCTTACACCCATATGTATCCGTCACAATAAGTGAGACCAGGTAGGTTGTGTCCGTAACCGAAAAAGTATGCTGAGGATTGACCAGCGTTGAAGTATACCCAGGCTCAAAGATCCAGTAATGATCCGTAATGCCGGAGCCTTGCCCCTGCGACAGGTCCTGGAAGTTAACCTGGCCGGCCGGACAGAAGAAGTTGACATAGGAATAATCGGCAATGGGTTTAGGACGGGCAACCACAGACATGATTACTGAATCCATGCAATCGCTAAGATTTGTAACAACCAGTTTCACGTTGAATGTACCTGAAGTAGTATAAGTATGTGTTGGGTTTTGTAAGGTGGATGAACCTCCGTCGCCAAAGGTCCAGAGCCATGACACAACAGAACTTCCCGGTGCAATGGAAAGATCTGTGAACTGCGTCACATCACCAACACAAGAGGCATCATACTCAAACATGGCCTGGGGCTTCGGATTGACAGAAACCTGGATGATCGTGTCGTGGGTGCAGTCAAAGGAGTTTGTGGTAATCAGGATTACGGAATAGCTTCCCGGAGAATTATAGGTATGGGAAGGATTCTGATCAGTAGAAGTGTTTTGTGTTCCGGAAGAGGGATCGCCAAAATCCCAATTCCATGCAATAATTGTACCCGACGGTGTGGTAGAACCATCTGTAAACTGAGTGGGGCTCGAAACGCAGGAAGTTTCTGCAGTAAACTGGGCAACCGGCGCCGGATTTACCGTTACGGTTTTCGGCGGGAACACAGTATCAAGACATCCTGCAGCATTGGTGACTATCAAAGTGACAAGAAAGTCACCTCCGCTTGTAAAAGCATGCACCGGATTCTTTGCATTTGAAGTATTGTTGCTGCCGGAAGCCGGATCTCCGAAATTCCAGTCCCATGCAACGATGGCTCCGCCACCATTGGGTTGTGAAAGGTCAGTGAACTGCAGCGGAGTCATTTTACAAGCCCCGGCGGTAAATTCGAAGTTGGCAAGTGGTGCGAACTGAATGGTGACCGGTAAAATCTTGACAGCCGTACAATTGTCGGTCGTTTTAATAGTTAGTGTAACATTATAGGTTCCTCCATTGCCGTATTTATGAACCACATTGGGAGATTGAGGGAAGGTTCTTGTCTCCTCAGGTGATCCGTCCCCGAAGTTCCATTTCCACTCCGTGATAGACCCGTGAGGAGTCGCGGAAAGGTCCGTAAAATGTACCGAATCAGTGGAGCAGGTTGGGGAGGAGGTTGAAAATGAGGGTACAGGCTTTTCATAAACCTCAACCTGCTGTGTAACCGATTTGAAACAGCCGGAAGCAGTTGTGACCGTCAGGATGACAGAGTGTGTTCCTGAGGTTGAAAAGAAATGGATAGGATTTTTAATATTATCCTGCTGCCCGTCATCGTATTGCCATAACCACTGTGTTATATCTGCTGCAGGTGTCGATTCATCAGTAAACTGTATTCCACTTTCCAGACAGGCCGGTGGCGCGGAAAACGCAGCTACCGGCTTTGGAAGAATAGTGATAACGTCGGTAAATACAGTCGAAACACATCCGTTGTAATCGGTAACAATCAGCGTGACAGTAAAGTTCCCGGATGTTGAAAAATCATGGGTGGGATTTTGAAGGGTTGAATAATTGTTCGAGCCGGAGCCAGCATCTCCAAAGACCCAGGAATGGGAGGCAATGCTACTGGCAGGACTTGAATTGTCATAGAAGCTGACGGTCTGTTTTTCACATTCGTATCCGGTATAGCTGAAACCGGCAACCGGAGCCGGAATATGGTTGATTATATGACTGGTCGTCGAGACGCAATTATCAGTTGTCGTGACCGTCAGAACAACAAGGTGCGCTGTAAGACCATCCGTATACGTATGGGAGACCACAGATCCGGTTCCGGTATTACCGTCTCCGAAGGCCCATGTCTGGCTCTGAATTGATGCAGTGGAACCGGGAGTTGCCGGAATGTATGTATCACTGTAAAAAGTAAGCGTTGAATTGGCACACGAGGGGTTGGTATAGTGGAAAAGCGCAACCGCCTTTGGGTTAACCATCACATCTTTTGTCACCTGATGTACACAACCGTTAGCGTTTGTAACCCTCAGGATAACAGAATGATAACCAGCATCAGGGAATACATATGTGGGATTTTGAACTGTTGATGTCGCTCCGCCACCAAAATCCCAATAATAGGTGAGGGCCCCGGTTGCATTCGGAGTGGAATTATCTGTGAAAGATGTAGCATCTCCTTCACAGACAGTTGTATAATTAAAGTCGGCGACAGGAAGCTTGTTAACGGTTATTGTTTTAGGTATGGGTTGACTATTACATTGATTGGCAGTCCTGACAGTCAATGTAACAGTATAGTTACCGTCACCCGGGAAAGTATGCAGCGGATTTTGAGCAGTAGACGTATTATTGGGAGGAGAGTGTCCGAAATCCCAGGACCATCCAACAATACCGCCACCCCCGTTAGGGTCTGACAAATCCTGAAATTGAACAGGTTGGCCGGCACACTGATAGGTCCCCAGTATGGTAGTAAAATTGGCAACAGGCGCAGGTAAAAGGTCAACATTAATAGTAATTTCATTTGTACAACCATACGTGTTGGTAACCCTGAGTCTGACAGGCCAGCTGTATGTGCCTAAAACAACAGGGAACTGATGCTGGACGTTAGGATTACCTAATGGAAAATCAATTACTTCCGGATCAGGCGTCGTGCCATCATTCCAGAACCATTCCCATTTCGTGATATGATCTCCTGCACCGCCCCCGGGAACAGATTCATTGGTAAAATAAACAATATTGCCTTCACAGGTGGGGCTGGAATAAGTAAATCCGGCAGTAGGAGATGGTATGACATTAATATCCCTGGAGGTTGAATTGGTACACCCATAGATATCAGTAACTGTTAAAGTTGTAGTACGTAATCCGATGGCAGAAGCCTGATAAGCATGAGTGGTGGTAATGGGGTCATGGGTATTGGGCGATCCGTCACCGAAACTCCAGGTCCAGGATGCTATGGTAGTTGGATCCATCCCTGTTGACTGGAAGGTAATAGCCTGTCCAACACAGGCAACCGTAGGAATGGTGTAGTTAACCGGAATTACCGGGTTGATAAATACATTAATCTGAGCACTGGACGAACAACCATTCTGATCAGTAATCGTAAGCGTCACTATGTATGTTTGGTTATTTCCTGTGAATACATGACTGGGATTTCTTAGTGTGGAAGTATTGGAGCCGGATGTCGGATCTCCGAAATTCCAGGACCATCCAACGATATCGGCAGGAAAGTTTGTTTCCAGGGGAGTGGAATAATCTTTGAAATAAACCGCTTCGCCGGCACAAGCCTGGTTTTCATGAGTATATCCTTCATCGGAATACCACTTAAAATGAGCGTAGGGAAGTGTAAAGACGTAAACATCAACCGATTTGGTGTCGACATCAGGTCTTCCCTCATTGACTGTGCGCACAACAGTATGAAGCCCCGGGGTTGTAAAAACATGTGTCGGGCTTCCAGGAGGAGGATTGATCGGATCTCCCAATATATAAAGATCATCCGGAGTTCCATCGTCATAGTGATACCTGTCGGTATATAATACTCCTCCTGGATCAGCAGGAATAAAAGTAATACCGGAATTCTGGCATTGATAAGGTGGTGATGCAGCGAAATTTGCAGATGCCGGACCTCCGACAGTCACACTGCCTGTTATCGTTGTTTCGCAACTGCTGCCCATATCTCTTGCAGTTACTGTAATATCATAGATCCCCGGAAAAGGAAATGTTTTATCAACATGAAGCCCATTACCAGTGGTTCCATCACCAAAAGTCCAGTAAACCTGACTCCCAACAGTAGGAATGGTTGTTGCATCAAATAAAACCTGAAGGGTTGAATTGGGCCCAGGGGTCCAGATATAGCTCACTGGAGGTTTCGCATTGACAGTAATTGTTTTTGTCTCAACACTGCTGCAGCCGTCTGTATTGGTAACTGTGAGTCTGACAAGATAATCGGCAGGAAGCCCGAAGTTCCAGGTTGCCTGAGATTGATCACTTGTACCCTGTCCTGCAAAATCCCAGAGCAGTTGATCAATCGGACTATATCCCTGATCATTACTCCCGTCGGTGAAAGTTATGTTTTCGCCTTCACAAAGCTTAGGGGGAAGATATGAATAAAATGCCTTCGGAGAGCCGCTTACAGTAACGGGGATAGTTGTTTTATACGTATTAACACACCCAAGCGAATTTGTCACTGTAAGCGTGGGATAATAATCTCTGATCTCAGAAAAAACATGCGTGGGATCCTCAAGGGTGGAAGTGTTTTGTGAAGTGGATTTGGGGTCGTCAAAATTCCATAACCAATTGGATATGGTCCCTGATACGGGGTCAGATTGATCATAGAATTGTGTAGCCGTGCCAAGACATGCTTTCAGATTACTGAAATTTGCAACCGGAACAGTAGGTGCAATTGTAACCGGCAATATCAAAAACTCGCTGCAACCCATCTGGTTCATGATTGTCAGCTTAACATGGTAAGTCCCCGGGGTCGTAAAAACATGATTGGTAGTGACAACCGGAGGATAGGTTGTTACGGGAGCAGGATCCGACGGATCATCAAATTCCCACAAATAATATTGAATCGGGGCAACAGCAAAGGGATCATGAGTAGGCTTGCTTCCACTGGCATCAAAATTAATTCCCTCATATAAACAGCCGACCGGAGTGGAAATGAATTGGGGATCGGGTTTGTACTTGTCAGGATCAACATACACATAATCAATGATCTGATCCGTTCTTCCCAAAGCATCTGTGATGGTAAGGGTAACAGGGTACAGACTACCTGCAATGACAGGAAAAGTAACAGATGGATTAGGCGATGTTGATGTTGGTGGGACAACGGCAGGATTGCCAAAATCCCAGAAATAGGTAATCGGATTACTCGTATTATGAAGTGAAACATCCCCTGTAAATCCTACAACGTTATAATAGCAACCAAAAGTCGGGTCGAAGGTATAATAGAAATAAGCAGCCAGGTAAGGCTGGGATGTGATATTAAGGATTGCCGGTTTGGGAGTGCAGGGATTTCCGCTGATTCCCTCCTGGAGGGTTATCGTGAAAGTTGCTACATCCGTCCAGCGCACAAATAACTCATTAGGATTCGATGAAGATTCAATTGAATATCCGCCGGAACCGGGGCTGGTTCTTTGTACCGACCAGGAATAGGAATGTCCTGTTACATTCGGAGTAGAATACTTAACAACATTTAGCGCACTCTCACAAACAACAGCAGGACCGGTAATCATTGGTTCCGTGTCGGGACAAACCGCCAAAGGAGCATTCTGAGCCTGAATTCCCGGAATTGCTGCAACCAACAAAGTTAATAATACAATGCAGCGTAGAGATCGATAAAACATAGGTGTGGAGTTTATGCGTTTTCCATAATTTTGTTATACTGATAAAATGGACAAAAGTTTCGGCGCTCAGGTTGCCCGGAGTCCTGTATTTTTAAGATTTATCTGTGAAAATCCTTAATCAACAAAAATAACAAATTTTTAATAAGGGGTGGTGTAAAATAACTTTTTACCCTAACAAACAATTTTCCCGGACAGGTAAACTTTCTTTTGTTATTAAAATAAACCGATTATTTTTGCAGGGGTTATGACACCGGGGAGTGAATCGTTTTGCATTAATTGAAGCAACCGCATAACCATATTTGGTGTCTATTCCAATTAATAGGACAAATTAAGTAAACCCCAGATGAAAAAGATCCATCTCCTCTTAGTATTGGCGACCATCCTTATCGTCATCGCCGCCTGCACCAAAAAAACTCAGGAACCCTGCAACGGAAATGGGACCCTTTATCTGGAAAATAAACTGGATTCAGCTGCCACCATCCTTATTGTACAGACCCATAACACCTTCACGCTTGAAAAGGATTATATGCAGATCTTCGACCTTCCCGGAAATCAGCCTTATGAGATCAAGGTGACAGGGAAGGGATACTACCTCGATACGACCTTCATGATCCTTCCTTGCGATAATAAACTGGTGATCTTCCAGGAACGCTAAGTGAAATTTTCATTCACCGGTTATCTTTCGAAACGGATCTTGTTAAGGTAAAAAACCAGCCGTTTGTTGTTTTTATCCAGGGCAATATTCTTGATCTCCTGGTATCCATAACACAGGAAGTAATTCCCGTACCATTGTACCATCCTGCTTCTGGATTCAGCAAGCAGTTTATCATTTGAATACATAAGGTCGAGCGGGGAAAAGTCGAGTTTTTCTACAATATTCCCTTCCCTGATGATCTTCGAGCCGATCTTTCCGTCGCTCAGGTAGCTTAGCACCAGTTCATCACCGGCCGGAAAAATGGTCACCTTCGGATCCAGTTCAAAAGATTCCAGGTTTCGGATCTCCAGTGTATTGTCCCATAAAAGTTTGCCGTTCCTGTCAAAAGCAGCGATCAGGGCATTCGTGTAGCGGTACCCGTCAAACACGGAATAGGAGTTGGAATAGGGCCTTCCGTAATAATCGAAATCGGTGTAATTCTCGGTGCGGTACTGCGGATAATAAAACTCCGTAAGCAGCAGGTAATTATCCTTCCAACGAGTGATCTTATGAAGGATCATGGTGAAATCCAGGGAATATTCGCCGATGTTTTTGTTCTTTTTTAATGCCTTTTTCTTCAGGCTGAGGATATCCTTTTCACTAAGAAGGTTGTTGACACTTTTCAGTTCAAGGTAATTGGAAAAGGTTGTCTCCTTCTGAGCCCCGTTTTCAATAATACAGGAGAAAAGTCCGGAAGATTCCTCAATGACTTTCATCTTTTGCCCCGAACCGGATGAGGGAATCGCGTAAGCCCCAAAGATCATCTCCGATCCGCCATCGCGCCTGCATACTTCAAAATTCGTCAGATCATAGCCGGTGTTTCCGGGTGTGACAAGCACTTCGTTCCTGATATTGCCAACCGTGTCATACCTGACAAGGTAGTGCTCCCACAATTTCTTGGTTACCTGCCGGCTGACAACCGCCCTGACACTTATGCCTGTTGTGTCGACCGACATCCACCGCATCAGGATATAGCTTCCCTTACCGAGGACAAACTGCTGCCGGCTTCCTTTGTTCATGTTCAGGAACATGAGCTGACCGGGATCACTTTTCGACTGAAGCCCCAGCCAGGCCATCCCCCATTCGGATCCGAAAAAAGTCACCTCTGTATTGGCAGGAAGGACCGTTGAATTGAGAATGAAGGTTCCCTTCCTGAGGATCACCCTCAGAATCTGGATCGTAGGTTCAGCTCCTTTGCTTTTTCCTGAACCCGAGAACAACAGGGTAAGGGTATCATGCCGGAGCACGGAGAAACGGAAATCCAGTGTGGAAAGAAGGGGAATGCTTTTCACCCAGAGCGATTGCAGGTCTTTGTCATAGAAAGAAAAATACCAGCGGGTCTTTATCTCCTCAACCGTTTCAAGGCTTTTAAAGAAGAGGATTGCACCGCTCGAGTCGCAGGTTATGATGCGGTAGGTTTCGTTGTCGGATTTCGCAGGTATTTCGATCCGAAGGGGCTGATCCGGTTCAACCTCCTTGTGCTTTCTCTGTGCCTGAGAAGTAGAATAGAGGAGGAGGAAAAAAAACAGAAACATGATCTCCCGGAACCGCATAGTGTTTGAATTGTCGGGACAAAGATAAAAAAAAGGTCGCCCTCCTGTGAGAGCGACCATGTAAAATCACCTGTTCTCCGGTTTTAGCGGATAACCAGTTTTTGAACTACGGGGCGGCCACTTCCTGTTTCAGTGACCCTGATGAAATAAACACCCTTCGAAAGGTTATCCAGGCGGATCTTAACATTGGGCTGGTCGGTGGAAGAGGAATAAACCTGCGTTCCGGTGACCGTAACGATCGTGATCTCCTTTTTACCTGCCGCGGCGAAGGTAAGATTCACCCAATCGGTAGCGGGGTTTGGTGATAACGTAACCGACATATCCCTGACTTTGGTATCAACTCCCGACGATACCTCGCCGGTGATCATGATATCATCCACCTCCCATGCGGCTGCATCGACTTCGGAAGTATAATGAAATGCAAGGTGAACGTTACTGCCTGTGACGGCCGACAGATCAATGTTTCCGGATGGCGTCCAGGTGTAGCCGCCAGGCGAAAGGGTAGCGGTGATCGGAGTCCATGTCCCGGTCGTAGGATCTGCACCGGTCACATAATTGTTAGATATCTTGATTTGCAGATCAGGTCCCGTATAGTTCTTGGCCGTTCTGAACGACAAGGTCTCATTAATATAATCATTAAAATTCATGGAGGGTGAGATCAACCAGTCGTTACAGAACTCTGTTGCCTGGTAGCCGTTCAAGTAAGCATAGTAATTGCCCCCGTAAGATGCAACACTCCATCTTTTATTGCTGGCGTTATTGGCCAGACTGATGGTATCCCATGGGTCAAATGTCTGAGTTTCAAAATCCTTAAACAGGATCACGGAAATATCAGGGGTTGTTGCTGAAGCGGAGGGAGCGGTACCGTCGGTTTTGAAATTAATATCGGCACCTCCGTTGGTATAGGGATAGATCTTGAAGAAATACTGCTGGTCGGCTTTCAGGTTGCTGAAGGTAAAGGCCTGTGCCCCGAACATTACATTTTTCGCGGCTTTGCCATCGGTCCAGTCGAGGTCATCGGCTTCAGCAACTCCGTCGACCGGTGCAACTATATCGTTGGCCTCACTGGCTTTGATAAGGTATGCCTGTGGGAGCTGTCCTCCTTCAGAATCTGTCCAGACCAGGTCAATCGAAAGATTGTTGGCAGTAGCAACGAAATCGGTCGGATAATAAGAAGGTTCGGGTAAGGGGGATCCTCCGGTAGAGAGAGAGAAGTCATCATAGAATACACCACCTCCCACATTGCCATCCTGGTTGTAGACCCTGACCTCAAAACGGAAGCCGTCGGCAGCAGCAGGAGCAGTCATCGCATAGGTGACCTGGATCCATTGAGGATTATCAGATGAATAGGTAGAAGGAGGCCTTAATTCTGCCTCATAATCAGGAAGGGTTGTGGACCCGCTAAGCCAGTAACACCAGATCCTGGTCTTGGCGGCCGGGTCGTTATCATAATACCAGTAACTCAATGTATATAAAGACCCGGGAACAACACCGGTAAGGACCTGCTGGAATTTTTTCGTGGTGGATTCAGAAGTATGCTTGGCCGAATAAGTTCCGCCATGCACCGTTCCTGATTCCTGGGTGATATTCTCGATCAGTGTCCAGCTGGTTGGTGTAGTCGTATTGTCCCAGCTTTCCAGATTGCCGTTAAGTACAAGCTCCTGGGCTTTGATCTCCGTTCCGAACAGGAACAGGGCACAACATATGACTGAAGTCAATAAAAAGTTTTTCATGTATCTGTTTTTTTATGGTTATTATTGAATTGATTGATCATGGTAATGCTATCGCTGGATGACCAGTTTCTGCGTAAATGATTGCTTTGTAACAACATCCATAACCTGGATAAGATAAACTCCCGGTATAAGGTCGGTCTGGCTGAACTGGTTGACACGGGTTTCGCTCTGGCGTTCAACAACGACATCCGAAAGCGGGTTGATGATCCTGATTCGGACGGGATTATCCTGTTTCAGAACGACTCTGAACGTGCCGTTGCTTGGATTCGGATAGATCGCGAAGGCGGCAGCGGCAGGGGTCGAAATCCCTGTCGGGCCAACTTCAATGTAGTCTGTCTTTACCAGGGTGGTATGACCGGAATTGTTCGAAACCACCAGAGTTACATCAAATGATCCCTCGGTGTTATACTGGATCCCGGCAGGTGTTTGTCCCGACCAGGTTCCAGGCGTTCCGCCTTCGAATGTCCATTCCCAGCCGGTGGCATCTCCTGTAGAGGCATCGGTGAAAATTACGAATTCATTCTTGACTATGGCGGTATCATCGGCAAAGAATCCTGCAACCGGCGGGTAGGAACATCCGGCAAGCGGAGAAGCCCAGATGCTGTCACCATCGGCATTTATCAGCTGGAATTCCAGTGCATGACGCCAGTTCTCCGGAAGCGTATTGTCAGAATTGGGATCGCAAAGTTCAAGAGAAGGTCCCTGTCCGTTGGCCAGCGTATCCCATGGTGGGGCAGATAAGTAGTATACCGAATCAACCACAAATCCAAGGTAATCCTTGATAACGATAGGCTCCCCGTTGTTATTCAGTGATCCTTCCGTCCACTGCAAAGCGGATTTTCCGAAAGCATTCCGCATAGCTGCAGCGCTTTTTGCAACAACTAAATAGGCCTCAGGGACCAATAAAGTATCGGGGAATACATAGGTTACCCCCTGATCAAAGTAGAATTCCGACAAATTCCAGGCAACAGTATCGTTGTTTATTATCTCTATGAATTCAAGGGTATCCGTTCCATGCTCCGGTGGATTATACATGATTTCGGTCATCACAATTTTGGCGTTGGTAGGGCCCAGAACGGTAATATAGGCTTGCTTGCAGGATGACGAATATCCATACTGGTTACTGGCATCCAGGCAAACCGTGTAAGTCCCCGGGTAGTGATAAACGATGTTTGTGGGGTTCTGGAGATTGCTTTCATACGGTTCCCCACCCACAAATGACCATTTCCAGAAGGTCGGACAATAGAGCGATGTATCAAAGAAATTGATGGATTCACCCATCCTGACTACCAGAGTATCTGCAGAAAAATAGATCACCGGGGCAAGCGGTTCACAGAGTGTGGTAAAAGAAACTTCACTTCCGTAACTGGTTCCAACCATATTGGTGGCATATGCTCTGAAATAATAGGTGGTTTGTGGAATAAGCCCGGTAATGGTACTTGTAAAGACCCCCGTGGTTCCCGTTTCCGTAGTATGCGGGTCAGCGATGGTCGGATTATGGGTCGTGGCATAGCAAAGGCCACGGGCTGTTATGGGAGATCCTCCGTCGGATGTAACATTTCCTTCTCCGGTAGCAGAATTGTGGGTAAGGTCGATGAGAGTAGCGCTGGTTGTAACCGTCGGACCAAGGGGCTGTGACCCGGTAAAAGTACCCAATTCGGTTAATCCGCTAGCTGTAAGCAGCTGCAGGGTGGTATTGGCAAGATCGTAGGTGACAAAAGGAGTTGGGAGTACCTTCAGGCAGTATATCTGACTTTCGGTTCCGACAACATCTGCAAGTAAATACTGAAAGGAAGTATTACAGGAAAACCCTGTGATTCCTGTCTGCGTAACGTTCCAATAACGATTCAGGTAACTACCGGTATTCGGGTCATCAGGAAATTTTGCATTGACCAGATTGACGCCTGCAAAATTGCCGGCTGCAAAAGTTCCTGAAGTAAACGCCAAAGTGACCGGCGAATATTCAGCAACCCCTGTACTGTCACCCACGGGATAAAGGAAACTGCCGGCGGCGGAAAAACCCTTCTGTAACTGACCGGCGCCCGTTGCTATAATCATATTCGCAGCTGAAGGAGTTCCTTCGATGGTGGAGGTTGTTCCCAGTAAGAGGTTTTTCGATCCGAGATCGAGCAGACCGCTTGTGAGCTTCAGTTTGCCATTCATTGTAATGGAAGCTCCCAAATCCACTCCATTCGCATTTAAAATTTCCAGGGTGGAATTGGTACCTGTCGTAATGATGCCGTCCCCGGAGATGGATTGAGCCGCCGGGCCATTTAACCTGACAGTGCCGGCAGCCGAAGGAGCAAAGTTGAGGGTTCCTCCGGTTGCAACTGTTATATTTCCCTTAATCGAATGACCCGGTGTACCCGTCATATTTACATTCAGGGTGCCGTTGGTAATCGTCAGGTTATCCATGGCAACCGCGCTTCCACCGCTAGTGGTGACAGTGACACCGGTCGCATCCATTTCAAAATTTGCGTAAATTTTTCCTGAAAATGAGGGAGTCGAATTACTTATGAGCTTATATAAGCTTCCTGTCTGAAATACGACTATACTATTGGGAGGATTGTTCACGAACGGGTTACTGCCAGCCTGGTGAATATAGGTCGATCCGCTTGCAAAAATGACCGAATTTGCTTTGACATTTCCAAATGCATTTCCCGAAAAGAAAGTCCCTGCCGTAAATGTGGCACCGGCATTAAATGTAATGGCGCTGGCATCAGCAGCTGTGAGTCTGTGTGCGGTTGAAACCGTTGAAGAGAATGTCATGCTGCCACTGATACTTGCTGTTGCTGTTGTGAGAAGCGCTATGATAATGACGTTGGGGGCATTTAAATTCAGGGCACAGCCGGCAGGAATATCCAGATCGGCGCCAGTCCCGCCCATAATGGAAAGAGTCACTGCCGCGATGCTTTGAAGATTTATGGTAGTATTGTCGGATATGACGATCTTCGCGACAGTTTGCGTGGGAACCGCCGTCACCGTTTTTGTTCCTCCCCCGTTGAAGATTAAAATATCGTTGATGGCCGGGGTTGTGCGCGTTGGAGTCCAGTTAGCCGCAACATTCCATGGAGCGCCGTCGGCTCCCTGCCAGGTGTAAGTAACAGATGGACTAAGCGTGGTTGTGGCTGTTGCAGTTGGAACCGTGCCATCCGTTTTATAATTGATAAAACCTCCCGAGTTGGTATAAGAAAAAATCTTAAAATAGTATTGGGTGTTATCGATCAGATCCGTAAACGCTTTAGCCTGCATACCCTGGGCAACATTTTTCACCAGTAGCGCATCCGTCTCCGGTGTTCCATCCACAGGATCTACAATCGAACCATAACCTCCCGTGGCCCCTTTCACAAGGTAGCCATCCGGAGTTGTCGCCCCCGTGGCATCTGTCCAGGTTGTATTAATGACACTGAATGACGGCGTTCCGGTCGCCGCTGCAAAGGTTGTAGCATGGTTTGTCGGTTCGGGTTTGATGACGCTTCCTGAACAAACAACATTGACAGCAGTGGCTCCTCCGCCTGAATTGGCGATGTTTTCACTATTGTAGTTCCCCAGCGCTAATCCGGCTTTTAACCTGACATAAATTGCGGTGGCATTTAGAGTGGGTCCTGTGTAAGGAACATTTACTGATCCGGAAAAAGTAGTATTGTTAGTCGATACTTCATAATTCGTCGAACCAGTAACAGAAATATTCCCAGGGGCGCCGGTAAGATTGGCCCCGCTTAAATTATACGTTTGTGAAGCAGATGGCCCAGCACCAAAGGCATACTGGAATCCGGTAAGGGTACCAACAGAAGTAGAAATTGAGGGTGCTGCTCCTGGAGGGGTAACATCAGCCCAAGCTGGTCCAACCCGGATTTCATCGATTTCAACTTTAGGTGTCGTGGCATTGTTTCTTAAACAAATGGAAGCAAAAGCGACAAAAGTACCTGTTCCGCTTGCGTTAGAAACTGAACCTGCGGGTTCAGATCCTCCTAAACTGCTTGGATTAACCCAGAGACTTGCAGTTGTAGGCGAGGTGCTCCTATCATATTTCACCACAACCAGGTAAGTTGTTCCAAAACTAAGATCCTGAGCAAATTCAGTGAAATTTGGTGATCCACCTGAAGTATTCTGAATAATGAACCTGTAATTAGCCCCTGCGTTGATAGATTTTGCTCCAAGGCGAGCACCGAAAGAGGTCACTGGATTTCCAGCAGTAGCGCCAAAATGCATAAAATAATCACCTGTAGTGGTGATTCCAGAGTTATCGATGAGGTTCAATAATACTGAAAAGTATAGTACTGTACTGGTTGATGTAATGGCTCTGTTTATGTCCCTCGAGGTTTGATTAGCGTTACCAAACATTGAGACTTTATATCCATTGGGAGCGAAAAGCCCGGGGTAAGATAAATTCCCGTTGACTACATCAATTGTTGTCGTCTGCCCACTGGTAACACTATGTGTTGTCCAGTTATTGGATGTTGAACCTGCTTTACCATTTCCACCGATATACGTAGGCGGAGTGTAATTAAAATCTTCATAAAGGACCAGTTGGGCTTTCCCCTCCTGGAAAAGAATGAGCGAACCTAATCCCAAAAGCAAAAGAGTTCGTTGTACAAATTTTTTCATAGGCTTGTTTTTAAATAGATATATGTTTGATTTTATAATTCATTTGCACACTTTTATCACTTTTACAAATGTGCATAATATTTTTGGAATATTTTTCATCGACTTATTAACAAATTATTAAAAAAAACGGGACTGATCAAATCTGATCAATCCCGTTATCTGAAGAAAAAGGCTTGGTATTATTTATCCTTTACCTCTTCAAAGTCAACATCAGTAACATTATCGCTTCCTGTCCCTTTCTGGTTTGCGCCACCCTGGGGCTGATCCGGTCCTGGTCCGCCCTGTGGTCCACCGGGCTGCGGTCCGCTTTGTGATGCATTCTTGTACATCTCCTCGCTTGCGCTTTGCCAAATTGCATTCAGGTTGGCCATTGCCCTGTCTATACCTGCAATATCCTTGTTCTTATGGGCAGCTTTCAATTCATCAACCGCTTTCTGAATGGGCTCCTTTTTATCAGCCGGAAGCTTGTCGCCAAACTCCTTAAGCTGCTTCTCCGTCTGGAAGATCATCGAATCGGCCTGGTTCAGCTTATCGATATCCTCCTTCACTTTCTTATCGGTTTCGGCATTTGCCTGGGCCTCTTCCTTCATCCTCCGGATCTCGCTCTCATTCAGTCCTGAAGATGCTTCAATCCTGATCTGCTGCGATTTTCCTGTAGCCTTATCTTTGGCCGTAACATGCAGGATCCCGTTTGCATCGATGTCGAAGGTCACTTCAACCTGCGGAATACCCCTGGGAGCAGGCGGAATACCGTCGAGGTGGAACCGGCCGATGCTCTTGTTCTGGTTTGCCATGGGCCTTTCACCCTGGAGAATATGGATCTCCACACTGGTCTGGCTGTCGGCCGCCGTTGAAAAGACCTCCGATTTCCTCGTCGGAATGGTAGTATTCGATTCGATCAGCCTGGTCGTGACACCGCCGAGGGTTTCAATGCCAAGTGAGAGCGGCGTAATGTCAAGAAGCAATACGTCCTTTACCTCACCGGTGAGTACTCCACCCTGGATGGCTGCGCCGATGGCGACAACCTCATCGGGGTTCACTCCCTTGGAAGGCTCTTTGCCAAACAGGTCGCGGACCAGTTTCTGGACGGCAGGAATTCTTGTGGATCCTCCCACGAGGATGACCTCATCGATCTCTGAAGCCTTCAGGCCGGCATCCTTCAGAGCCTGCTGACAGGGTGGAATGGTCGACTGCATCAGGCTGTCGTTCAGCTGCTCGAACTTTGCACGTGAAAGTTTCTTTACAAGGTGCTTAGGAACTCCGTCGACCGGCATGATATAAGGCAGGTTGATCTCCGTTTCCATTGAACTGGACAACTCGATCTTTGCCTTTTCGGCAGCCTCTTTGAGACGCTGCAGTGCCATCGGGTCTTTTTTCAGGTCCACCCCTTCATCTTTCTTGAATTCATCTGCGAGCCAGTCCATAATGACATGGTCGAAATCATCTCCGCCCAGATGGGTATTCCCGTTGGTCGATTTCACTTCAAACACACCGTCGCCTAACTCCAGGATGGAGATATCGAAAGTTCCTCCTCCGAGGTCAAAAACTGCGACCTTAATATCTTTATGCTTTTTGTCGAGGCCATAGGCAAGCGCAGCGGCAGTAGGTTCATTGATGATCCTTTTAACCGCCAGACCGGCAATCTCCCCGGCTTCCTTTGTTGCCTGGCGCTGGGAATCACTGAAGTACGCCGGGACTGTAATGACCGCCTCCTTCACCTCCATGCCGAGGTAATCTTCTGCCGTTTTTTTCATCTTCTGCAGGATCATAGCAGAGATCTCCTGAGGGGAATACTGTTTCCCTGAAATATTTACGCGTGGGGTATTGTTGTCCCCCTTGTCGACCTGGTAAGGAACCCTCTTGATCTCTTTCTGCACCTGGTCCCAGGATTCACCCATGAACCGCTTGATGGAAAAAATGGTGTTCTTCGGGTTGGTAATCGCCTGCCTTTTGGCAGGATCTCCGACCTTGCGTTCCCCGTTGTCGGTAAAAGCAACAATTGAAGGAGTTGTTCGCCTTCCTTCACTGTTAGGAATAACAACAGGTTCGTTCCCTTCCATAACAGAAACACAAGAGTTGGTAGTTCCAAGATCGATACCAATAATTTTTGCCATATCTATAAATCTCCTTTCAAAATAAAATATATTCGGATTGTGACACCTCAATAGTCAATGATTGTGCCAAAACCAATTTTCATGTCATCTGTGTGACAAAAAGACAGAAAAAAGCAGAAATGATCAGAAGCCGAGATTCTTGGTGTATTCGTTAACCCTAAGCTGGTTAACGGTTTCCTGGCGGATCCCAAGGGAATCGATCCACACCTGGGTCCGGCTGGAGAAAATCCCGATGCCGTTATTAATATTGGTAAATGAAGGGCGCTCCTGGATGATCCCAAGAGAAGGACTTGTAACTTCCATGTAGGTGTTGAGGTCGTCGGAGGCAACACTGAAAATAAAATCAATGGAACGGGCAACCCGGTTCAGGTTATAATCGACCGGGATCCGTGCCCCGAGATTGGCATAGAAACCGTCGCACGGGTAATAGTAATCCATGATCTCACCGCCCAGGTTGGTCATTGTTCTTATGTTGTTGAAGATAATCCAGTCCACGGACTTAAAGGCTTTAACAGAGGTATCCGACTTCAACGATTCGAGATAATGGAACCGTACGGTTATCTGGTAGCGCCGGCCATCTTTGGCAGAATACCATTTCAATTCATTCTTTTCACCGGGAATGAAATTGATGGGAAGAAAAGCAAACGGTCTTTCAACGGTAAAATGGGGTATAAGGTTCGTCTGCGCGGAGATCTCGTTGCCTGTCTGCCTGTTTTTGATCTTCAGCTTATAGGTATATCCTGAAGTCAGCGCTCCATGGGTATAGTACATGAGCTGGTCAGGAAAGTAAAAGATGGAATCACCGGCTTCTTTGTTGTGAATGGTAACCGTATCGCATGCAAACTCTTTCTTCAGGGTCGTGCCGTCCCACTCCTCGATCTTCACGTCAAGCTTGTCGGGATAGTTGCTTGAGTCGGGGATCTGTGCGAACTGCATGGCGTCGCCGGGTCCGAGAAAGGCCTTGGTGATCTTGATATAATGGAGCGTATCGTTTTGATCAAGCAAGCCGTAAACTACGGTGATATCTTTCCAGTCGGCATTGACATTCAGCTCTTTATTACATGACATCAAAAGGGGAAAAATCAAGAGCGAGGGCAGAATAAATCGGGGAAATCGCATGAGCCTGTTGATATTAGAATGTTGCAAATGTACAAAATAAAAGCGTAGCTTTGCAGAATAATAGTGTGTTTTATGTCAGCAACATACTCTTTCCGTAATGTTACGAAGGTAACCACCCATGTGCTTCTCGAAATGAAGCTTAAAGGTGAAAAGATAGCGATGCTCACGGCATATGATTACTCCTTCGCACGGATCCTCGACAGTACCGGCATCGATGTCATCCTCGTGGGGGATTCTGCTTCGAATGTTATGGCAGGACATACCTCCACCCTTCCCATCACCCTCGATCAGATGATCTACCACGCCTCTTCTGTAGTGAGGGCTGTCAAGAGAGCCCTTGTGGTGGTCGATCTCCCTTTTGGAACCTACCAGGGAAATTCGAAGGAGGCACTGAACTCCGCGATCAGGATCATGAAAGAGAGCGGCGCTGATGCCGTCAAGCTTGAGGGAGGCAAAGAGGTCATTGAATCGGTTGACCGTATCCTCTCCGCCGGCATCCCGTTGATGGGCCACCTGGGACTCACACCGCAGTCGATCCACAAGTTCGGTACCTACGTTGTCCGTGCCACCAATGCAGAGGAGGCGGCAAAGCTGCTTGACGACGCCCACATGTTGGAGAAGTCAGGCTGTTTCGCCATCGTACTCGAGAAGATCCCCGCCAAGCTCGGGCAACGGGTCTCCTCCGAACTGAAGATCCCTTTAATCGGCATCGGGGCTGGCAAATATACCGACGGCCAGGTGCTGGTACTTCATGACATGCTCGGGATAACCATGGATTTTTCTCCACGCTTCCTGCGCCGCTACCACAACCTCTCCGAAGAGGTGCGCGGTGCGATCAATACTTATGTCAATGATGTGAAATCTCTTGATTTCCCCAATGAAAAGGAACAGTATTGACAAGGATATCCTTTACGAAGACAACCACCTCATCATCCTGAACAAGGCTCCCTCCTCCATCGTCCAGGGCGATAAGACAGGGGATGAACCCCTGAGTGAAGCCTTGAAGAGTTACCTGAAAGTAAAGCATGAAAAGCCCGGCAATGTTTTTATGGGCGTTGTCCACAGGATCGACCGCCCGGTGAGCGGCGCCGTCATCTTCGCCAAAACCTCCAAAGCCTTGTCACGACTAACTGAGATGCTGAAAAGAGGTGAGATCCGTAAAACCTACTGGGCCGTTGTGGCCGATAAACCGCCCGATGCCCATGGCCATCTCGTACACTACCTTACAAGGAATGAGGAAAAAAACAAATCCTTCGCCGCTGCTTTCCCTTCGGGAAAATCACAGAAAGCCGAACTGATCTATACCCTGGCCGGTGAATCGGACCGCTATTTTCTCCTTGAGATAGAGTTGCTCACCGGAAGGCACCACCAGATCAGGGCACAACTGGCCGCCGTCGGATGCCCGATCAGGGGCGATCTGAAATACGGGGCTCCGAGGCCTAACCCCGGGGGCAGTATCCACCTCCACTCCCGCCGGATCGAACTGATCCACCCGGTGAAGAAAGAACCGCTCTCTGTTACCGCCGACCCGCCAAAGGATGCGATATGGGACTTTTTTCTTGAACAGCAGACAAAGAGAGCGGCTCCATGAACAGGATTGCTTATTCGGCCGACACAACCCTTACTATTGAAAGCATGGGAGCCGCCAGGCCCGCTTTCACTAAATCAATTTTTACCTCCCATACCCTTCACCCCGGAAAATTCAGGGTAATCGAGAATCATCACTCCCAGCCCGACTGGATCCTTGCCCTCTTCCTTTCAGGGTTTATACTTCTGGCTTGGACCAACTTCTTCTACTTCAACCGACTGAAACAAATGATCCTGGCTCCCTTCTCAAAGCGTTTTCTCAGTCAGCTCATCCGTGAGGGGAACCTCTTCACCGAACGCAACACCCTGGTCCTCGGCGTGGTCTACCTTTTATCCTTCTCCCTGCTGCTCTACCAGGTAAATGTCATGATCCTCGGCATCTCCTTCAGAAATCTGCCCGGGATCCTGGTCTACATCATCATTACCGGTGCGCTGGTGGTTTTCTGGCTACTGAAAACGTGGATGATACGATTCCTCGGATCGGTCTTTAAAACCCCCTCCACAACCTATTATTACCAGATCAACCTGGTCATTTTTGCGGCACTCCAGGGACTGGTGATCCTGCCGCTGCTGGTATGTGTCATCTACCTCAAATCCCTCCCACTCCTGATAATCTGTCTGGCCATCAGCGCATTGTTGTTTTTGTTTAGGTTCCTGAAAGGGTTTTTCATCGGTTTGACCTTAACTAAGTTTTCGTATTTGTTTTTATTTGTGTATCTTTGCAGCCTCGAAATTTTGCCCTTGCTGATACTCATCAAACTGGTAATGATGGCTTCTCAAACTACACGGGCCTGAAAGTTTTTAAAGAAATATGTTCCTTTAAAAAGTTAGACCTTGAAAATAAAAAATATACTCGTTTCCCAGCCCCAGCCAACAGAATTTGAAAAATCACCTTACGCAGACATCGCCCGTAAGTTCAATGTGACAATTACCTTTCGGAAATTCATCAAGATCGAGGGCATCCCAGCCAAAGAGTTCCGCAAGGACAGGATCAACCTCCCGGATTTTACAGCAGTTATCTTTACTTCCCGCAACGCAGTTGACCACTATTTCAGGATCTCCAAAGAGATGCGTTTTGACGTCCCTGAAACCATGAAATACTTCAGCATCTCCGAATCGACAGCCTACTATCTCCAGAAGTATGTTCAGTTCCGGAAACGGAAGATCTTCCACAGCAAGGAAAATTTCACCAATCTGATCGAGCTGATCAAGAAACACAAGAGCGAAAAATTCCTGCTTCCCTGCTCTGATATACACAAGCAGGAGATTCCGAAGATGCTGGATGACAATAAAATACAGTATAAAAAAGCCATCATTTACCGCACCCTGGCCAGTGACCTCTCGGATATCGATGTTACTCAATATGACATGCTCGTTTTCTTCAGCCCCTCCGGGATCAAGTCACTCTTTAAGAATTTTCCTGAATTTGACCAGAGCAATACTGCCATCGGAGCCTTTGGCAGCGCCACCCACAAAGCCGTGAAGGATGCAGGACTGAAACTGAACGTACCGGCGCCAACCCAGACCGCTCCCTCCATGACCATGGCCATCGAACAATTCCTTCAGAGTGAACTGAAGAAAAAATAGTTTTCCTCCTGCTGCCTCAACCGTGTGAAACATACCTTTGAAAAAAAGGAACGACTGAACAGAAAGAGCCTGATCCAGCGGATATTTTCAGGTGGACATACCTTTCATGTCCCCCCGTTCAGGGTAACCTGGCTGGCGGCCGGGGAGATGGCTCCTGCTCCTTTCCAGGTAATGATCAGCGTACCAAAATCACATATCCGGCTGGCTGTCGACCGGAACCTCATCAGGCGGCGCATCCGGGAAGCCTACCGGCTGAATAAGATGATCCTCGGGGAAGCGGGCGGGAAATCCGAAACTCCAGCCGCGTTCTGTATCACCTATACCTCAAGAGAAATCCTCTCCTTCAGCACCATCCAAGGGAAAATAATCTTAATTTTACAACGTTTAATAAAAGAAAATGAAAAAGTTACTCGGTAGTTTTTTCATTTTACTGATCCGTTTTTACCAGGCTGCCATCTCTCCTTACCTTATGCCATCCTGCCGCTACACGCCATCCTGTTCGGCTTATGGCATCGAGGCAATTAATAAATACGGACCGTTCCGGGGAGGTTACCTGGCAGTGAAACGGCTGGCGCGGTGCCATCCCTGGGGAGGAAGCGGGTATGACCCGGTACCATGACCAGTGACGAATGACGAGTGACGAGTGACGAATTTAAAAAAAGATAGATGAAGATTGTGTTGAAAGTTTGGATAATATGTATTGTACTTCTGACGGAGAGTATCACTTTGAATGCTCAGACCCCGAATCAGCAGGGTTTTGAGATCATGAAGAACCTGGATATCTATTCGAACCTGCTCAGGGAACTTAACCAGGATTACGTGGATGATATCAATCCGGGGAGCCTTACGGAAACAGGCATCGACGCCATGCTCGAATCGCTTGATCCCTATACCAATTTCATTCCCGAATCGGAGGTAGAGGATTACAAATTCATCACCACCGGCCAGTATGGTGGTATCGGGGCGCTTATCCACCAGCAGGGCGACTATGTAATCATTTCAGAACCCTATGAGGGCTCGCCGGCCCAGAAATCCGGATTGAAAGCCGGGGATAAAATCCTGGAGATCAACGGTCAGAACGCCAAGAACAAGAGCTATGATGAGGTGAGTTCCTTCCTGAAAGGCCAGGCCGGAACTACCATAAACCTCCTGATCCAGCGTGAAGGGATGCAAGAACCTTTTCAAAAAGCCATCACCCGCGAGATCATCAAGATCGACAATATTCCCTACTACGGGCTGGTCGACAAGAACATCGGCTACATCAAGCTGACCGGGTTCACCCAGAATGCCGGAAAAGAGGTGAAACAGGCTTTCCTGAAACTGAAAGAGAACAACGACCTGAAGGGAATCATCCTTGACATCCGGGGGAATGGCGGAGGACTGCTCAACGAGGCAGTGGAGATCTCGAACATTTTTGTGGAGAGAAACCAGGAGATTGTCAGTACACGGGGGAAACAGCCCGACAAGAACAGGATTCATATGACCATGAATCCACCGGTCGATATGACCATCCCGGTGGTGGTGATGGTCGACACCCAGAGCGCCTCCGCGAGCGAGATCCTTGCCGGCGCCATGCAGGATCTCGACCGGGGAGTGATCATCGGACAGAAGACCTTCGGGAAGGGACTTGTCCAGAATGTGGTCCCGCTGAGTTACAATGCCCAGCTTAAGATCACAGTGGCAAAATACTATATTCCGAGTGGCCGGTGCATCCAGGCCATCGACTATTCGCACAAGACCCGGGAGGGAACCTTCGCCAATGTTCCCGATTCCCTCATCCACCCGTTTAAGACAAAACACGGAAGAACTGTCTATGATGCCGGGGGAATCAGTCCCGACATCAAGACCAGTCCCCGGCGGTTCAGTAACATCGCGATGACACTTTATAACAGGTTCCTGATCTTTGATTATGCCACCCTCTTCGCTCTCCAGAATCCCTCCATCCCTCCTGCGGATGAATTCGAGATCACCGATTCCATCTATAAAAGTTTCCTGACCTACCTTTCAGGAAAAAAATATGACTATACCACCCGGAGCGAGCAGGCCCTTGAACGACTTAAAAAGGAGTCGGAGAAGGAGAATTACTTCGGCGCCATCAAGGGGGAGTATGACCACCTGAAGAGCAGGATGGAGGAGGACAAAAAGGCTGACCTGAACAAATACCAGAACCAGATCAGTGACCTACTGAAGATGGAGATCCTTTCTCGCTACTACTACCAGCGGGGAAAGGTGCAGGCCTCGCTGAAGCGCGACCCCGATGTTGCCCTTGCCGTAAGCACGATCAGGGATCCGGAGCGATACAATGCCATCCTCAGCGGAAAATACACTGCTCCCCCGGTTGAAAATGAGCCTGCCGAGGATGACGGAAGCGGAACAATCATTGAATGACCCTGCCGATATGAAAGAGATCACCCACACCTTTACCTACCGGGCCTATGAAAATGCAGCCGGATTGCCGGGAGAATTCCTGGAACTGCTGGAGAGAGCCCGGGAAAGCTGCGCCACTTCTCACGCCCCTTACTCACACTACCATGTGGGTGCCGCCATCCGGATGGAAAACGGTGCCGTAATCGCCGGCAGCAACCAGGAAAATATGTCATTTCCGGCAGGCACCTGTGCCGAACGTGCTGCTCTTTTTGCCGCTGTATCAGCTTTTCCTGACATCCCTGTCATGACGATCGCCATTACGGCAAAATCCGACGCGTTCCCGGTCACGGAACCGGTCACCCCCTGCGGAATATGCCGCCAGGCCCTTCTGGAATATGAACTGAAATTCCACCGCAAGATCGAGATCATCCTGGCAGGTGAGACCGGCAAAGTGTTCGTGATCGGGAGTGTCAATGACCTCCTGCCTCTGGCCTTTGTTGAAAAAGGGCTGATGAAAAAACATTAAAAAGAAACAAACATGAAAAAAGCGCTTTACCCCTTACTTATCCTCTCTCTTCTTTCACTCACGGCCCTGCGCAGTGACAAACCGGCCTACCTGGTCTATAACCAGAAGGGAAAAACGGCCGATTACGGCGATATCCTGAAGGCTGCCCTCTCCTCCGATATTATCCTTTTCGGGGAGATCCACAACAACCCGGTCTGCCATTGGCTGGAATATGAGCTGATGCGAGATATATACCAGGAGAAGAAATCGGACCTGGTGCTGGGCGCAGAAATGCTTGAAACCGATAACCAGCTCCTGGTCAATGAATATATCTCTAAAAGGATCAGGAAAAAGGACTTTGAATCTGAAGCTAAATTATGGCCTTCTTACAAGAATAACTATGCTCCCCTTGTCGATTTTGCCCGTGAGAATGGCCTGAAATTCATCGCCACCAATGTTCCAAGGCGGTTCGCTGCCATGGTCAACCAGAAAGGCTTTGAAGGACTCGATTCACTGCTCGGGATCGAACGTGGTATGATGGCTGCCCTGCCTATCCATTACGATTCAACCCTGAACGGTTACAAATCGATGAGGGAGAATATCGGAGGGGATATGCCTGCCCACCTGAGTGCAAACCTTCCGAAGGCACAGGCCCTCAAGGATGCGACCATGGCCCAGTGTATCGTGAAGAACATTGCCGAGAACAAGACTACCTTCCTTCATTTCAACGGCGCTTATCACAGCGACAACTATGAAGGAATAGTCTGGTATGTCAATGATTATGTAAAACGGACCAATTTCCCGATCAGGATACTTACCATCTCGTGTGTTGAGCAGGATACGATCAGTGTCCTTTCAAAGGAGAACATTGGAAAAGCAGACTTCATCATCTGCATTCCTTCCTCCATGACCAGCACCAACTGATCTAGACGAAAGTATAGTAAGCGTTGATCAGGAAATTCCAGGCGGTCACAATAAAAGTGGCAACAAGCTTGGAGACATAGAAATTTACCTTTAATTTTCCTGCCATGGCCCACACGATCAGCAGGTTGATGCCGAGACCGATCAGGGCAATGATGAAAAACCTGGTAAACTCGAGGGTAACATTCGGGTTGTGACTATGAAAAGTCCACATCCTGTTCAGCATGTAGTTTGTCGTTGCTGCAATGATGAACCCCATGGCATTGGAGAGATATTTCTGGATCTTAAGGATCTCCTTGCTCAGAAAAGTGATCCCGAAATCGACTATGATTCCGGAAAGCCCGACGATGCAGAACTTGACGAACTTCAGCAGAAAGACTTCAGTAAAAAA
>JBAXRT010000033.1:0-24140 GCA_037131065.1 bacterium
AGCACTCCTGACACCTTGCAAACGTCCATAAACAATCGACCAAATCGGTGAACATGTGGAAAAGAAGCCCAACAGCAATGATTCTTGTTTGCCGGAAAAAGAGAAGGATGAAATAAATCCCGATCGCGATCCAGGAATGGAGCGGGTGAAAGCCGATGCTGCAGCGGTTGGGATCGAAAAATGGAGTTGCTGCGAAGTGGTCAAGGTCCACAATCATGGTTAGCATCAGGATCAGCCAGGCCCATTGCCAGCGATCGCGGAAAAAAATTAGTGCGATGATGAGAGGAAAACCCAGGTGAAGTGTATAGTGAACGATCGTCTGCATAAAGCTGGTCAGATCATTTGAAAACCAAGATCCATTAACTTATCGGAGATGGCAGGATCGGGATGGCTGAGATGAACGCGGTATGCCGGAAACTCCCTGCGCACCGGGTAGTTTTCGCGCTGACTTTCAAAAGAGGCAAAATCCCTTCTGAAACGGGCATCATCAGAAAGGATCGGATAAGTGCGTAAAACCGCCTCACAGATAATCTCTTCAGCAGTCCAATTCTTAACGTCAATCCTGATCTCCGGGTTTTCAGGCACTGCAAGGCCGGAAGGATACCAATCCGAAAGCGGCAGACTGAAATGCTCTGCCAGCGCCCTCACGATCATTGCTGTTCCATTGGCTTTGCCGTCGAGTGAATAGCCGGCAATATGAGGAGTGGCGATGAATGTCAGGGCAAGAAGCCCTGGATCGGGATTCGGCTCGTTTTCCCAAACATCCAGAACAGCACCTGACAATTTTTCTTCTGTTAAAGCTACTTTAATAGCATGCGTTTGCACAACCTCACCCCTCGAGGAGTTGATCAGCCAGGTACACTTCTTCATCCGGCTAAGTGTCTCACCCCCGATCAGGTGAAAAGTTCTGTCATTCCCCTCTTTTGTCAGCGGAACATGCAAAGTAATGATGTCTGATTCTTTCAGCGCCGTTTCGAGTGAGACAAACTTCCCGGGACCCTCTATCCTCTCACGTGGCGGGTCATTTAACAAAACCCGCATCCCAAGAAGCCTAGCCAGTTTCTCGACTTTCGAACCGACATTCCCGACTCCCACGATGCCAATGGTTTTGCTATCAAGTAAAAATTTCCCTTTAACCGAGATGGAAAAGAGTGCGGCGGCAATATACTGCATCACCGAAGAGGCATTGCATCCCGGTGCATTAATCCAGTGAATCCCTGCTTTTTTGCAATATTCGGTATCAATATGGTCAAACCCAATCGTGGCAGTGGCAATGAATTTCACCGCAGTGTTGTGAAGCAGTTTTTCATCACACCGGGTCCTCGTCCGGATAAGTAAGGCATCAGCATACTGAATTGCATCCCGGCCTATCATCTTTGCCGGCAGATAAGTGATCAGGGCAAACGGTTCAAGAACTCCTTTCAGAAACGGGATCTTATCATCGGCCACAACCCTGATCATGCTGGTTTTTTTTGTAATTCAGGCAACGAAGATAAGCATTTGGAATATTATCTCTTCCCTCCCTTTACTGGAGATACGGCAGGATGATATCGTTTTTGTATTCGCTCGTACCATCGTAAGTAATCGTAACAACCGGGATCCCGGTAAAACGACGGATCTCCTGCGTCATGGCTTCCGTCACGAGAGAAGGACAGCAGAAGGCGGGATTGGTCTGGACGAAAAGCCTGACACCCGGATAATTTTCAAGAATATAGAATATCTTCAGGATGTTTTCGTAGGATTCGCCGGAATGATAAGGCGTGATATTAAATTTTGCCAGGTTCTTCTCCAGCTGCTTCGGGTTGATTACCGGGCGTTCACCGGTAAATTTTTTAAATTGCCGGTAATACTTTCCTTCGAGGATCTTCAGGGTGGAAAGCATGACCCTGAAAAGTCCCATGTTGAAATATTCTCCCCTTGCAGCAGCCCGTCGCAGAACATTTTCGATCGTGAGCTTCACCAGGTCGGTATAGGGGGTGGTGATCGCTTCACCACCCGCCTCTTCGATGGCATGAACCAGGTGCTGGTTCATCACATCATTGTCGCGTACATAGAGATCCCCGAAAATGGCCACGCCCGGCCGGTGTCCCGTTCTCCTGTCTATTTTATCGAACAGTGAAACGGTTGCATTGACTGCTTCATCCATCGGCCTGTTCCCAAGGAACGCCTCTTCAAGTATCCCGATGCTTTGACCGATCACCTGGTTGGTCTCGCCTTTGTGAACTTCATAGGGTCTGATCCTGCAGCCGGTTTTTCGGATCAGCCCTGCCAGCAGGTAAGCAAAGTAAGCAAAATAGCTGGCCCCCATCGAGATCTCCAGGTGCGATAACTCCCCGTAATAGACCCCTGCCTTTTCAAACCCGTTTCCGTAGGTTTCGAAAAGGTTCTTTATATACTGCGGATAGAACCTCAGGTTGCAGGCGATCCGTCCCTTTGCCATCCAGAGAATGGTGTTCTCCGGTTTCAGGTTGTGGCTCTCCACATAATCGATGAACTCCTGGGCAATGATGTTGACGGGAAGACACTGACCGGTGTTGTGGGCCATGCTCTTTCGGATGATCGTATCATCCGATCGCAGGGCCCGTGCATCGATCCCGATCCTCCGCAGGTTGGCCACCACAAGCGGCGAAACCAATGAATCCCAGTTGGGGAAAAGTAAAACCTTGCCATTGACCGCCGTCTCAAGCTTCGGCAACAGATTAAAATCTTTTACCGGAGTTACTTCAGTGACCTCACGGGCATGATTTCTGAACGATCTCACCGCTGCCTCGATCCTGGTCTCATATCCTACGTTGGAGTCGTGGTCGTCGATCTGCAGGATGAGATAGGGCTTCTGAGAGAGGTTCATGATCTTCCTGAAATAATCGATGATGAAGGAGTCGGGGGCACATTTAAAAGCGGTGACCAGGACGGGGTAGAGATTCTTTTTAGATGCAGCTACCCTAGCAATCTCAAGGATCCGCGCTGAAAAGTGCCAGGGAACTTTCTTTAACAGGAGTTCCATCTCCTCCTGGAACGGTTCATCCGAAGGGATCATATCCTGGAAAAAGGTCTTGACTCCCATCCCGGTGAAGATATCCGGGATCCCTTTGTTCAGTGACCCGGAGAGCACGACATAGGGCCTGCCGAGCAGTACCACCGAGACATCTTCCTGGCTGGCACTCTCATGGAGATAAAGAGCTGTTAGCGCCTCTCTCTTCTCCCGGTTGAAAGCAACCGCCTCTTCGAAAGCCGTCCGGATAGCCGCCGGGGTTATCGGAAAATCAACAATTGGATCCAGGACCGACCTGAGCTGCTGCAGGACCCTGCCGTTCCCGTATTTGAAATTCAACAGCGGGGAGATAAGCTTCTGCTGAACCTGTTTGTCCTTAAGGGCAAAGACCAGGGAGGCCGAGTATTGTGTATAGTAACAGTAAAGCCTCTCGGCGTCCTCAGGCTTTTCCCTCGCCTCCAGGAAGAAAGGAAGGAAAATATAATCTGCCTTTTCAGAGAGATAGGCAACATGGCCGTAAATCGAATCAACCGGAGCACAGAACTCTGCCCCGGCGATCCGTTTCCCCTCCTTCACCGGGTCGAGGAAATTCTCGCTGGTGATGGTTTTAATCCCCAGATTAGCGAAGAAACGTCTCCAGAGGGTAAGCTCATCAAAAAGATGAAGCGAGGCCGGGATACCGATGATGATATCACTTTTCGGACTCCGTGTTTGTCTGACATGGAAAAGTTTTTTTCTTGCCTCAAGCAGGTTAAAGCCTGATGCCCGGGCATGGATAAACTTCCGTGAATGCTCATCCCGGCCACAGAGGAATCCGTAACTCTCCGGCTGGCCCATGACCGTAGCGTGACTGATTCGGCAATGGTTCGTGCAGAGACGGCAGACCTCCGTCCACATGGGTATTGATTCCCTGTAAAGCCCTGTACCACGGAAGCGAGTTGCTTCGACTTTTTCTTCCACAAGCAGAAGCGTCACTCCGAGGGCACCGGTCAGGTGACAATATTCTGAGACAAAGATCTTCTTCTTCAGTTTTTGTTCAAAGGCCGCAACGAGCGACCGGTTCTTTGCCGTCGCACCCTGGAAACAAATCTGCTCCCCGATGGAGGCCTCGATCGCTACCTTTTTAAGGTAGTTCTCTCGCACCGAATGGAGAACCGTGGCCAGGATCTCCTCCAAAGCATATCCCTGGTTAAGCAGATGGTTGATGTCGCGTTCCATGAAAACCGTGCACCGGTCGCTGGCAAGGGGAGCCTTCATCCCCTCGCTCCTGGCAGAATAGTCCGATAGGTCACAGCCAAGTTTTTTCGCCTGCTCCTCGATAAAACTCCCGGTCCCGGCTGCGCAAATGGCATTCATCTGCGAAAAGGTCACCACCCCTTTATGCATGAGGGTGAACTTGGCATCCTGTCCACCGATCTCGATGATCGTATCCGTTCCGGGATTCAACTCATAGGCTGACCTGGCATGAGCCGTGATCTCATCCACGACCAGGTCTGCGCCGATGATCTTCCCAATAAATTTTCGCCCGGAACCGGTCGTCCCGGCTGAACTGATCTTCAACTTGCCTCGCGCCCTTGCTTCAAGATCTTCGATGGCTTCAAAGATCGACCGGACAGCATCCAGCGGCTTCCCTGAAGTGTAAGTATAGAACCCGGCAACTGGTTTGTTCGTTTCATCCAGCAAAACAGCCTTGGTGCTCGTCGATCCGATGTCGATCCCCAGAATGACCGGAGTTTCTGTTCCAGGATCAATTCTCTGGTAGAGATCTGCCTGGACCGCGACAGGATGACGGGTCACGACAGGGATGAATTCCAGGGAGTCAAGATAACGGAATGACGGATACTCCGCGTTTTTCAAAATCAGCGGTTCGTAATAATAGTTGCGCCTGGTCTCTTCCGGAAGAAGGATCTCTTCAAAGGAATTCATATTAATGTTCACCACGGCAGGCTGCTTCCCTTTCAGAAGTTCGATAGCGCCTATGGCGCCAAAAAGATGCGAATCTTCATTTCTGAGCAGCGTGAGGTTGAGTAAGCCTTCAAGATGCCGGATGACCGCTCCGTTCCTGGCCACCCCGCCTGTGATGATGATCGGTCCTGCGACCTCTTCCCGGCTGAAAAGAGTATCGGTAATATTTTTTGCCAGCCCCTTGCAGAGGCTGTCGCAAATTGCTTCAGGTGAATGACCCTGCTGCTGGGCGTGGATCAGGTCGGTCTTGGCAAAGACCGCACAGCGGGAGGCGATGTCAGGGACGGGAGCCGTATTTCCAAGCGCTTTCCCGCAAAGTTCCTCAATACCGCTGAGGTTCAGGCGGGAAGCCTGCTGGTCAAGGAAGCTGCCGGTGCCGGCTGCGCAGGAGGAGTTGGTCCTGGCCGATTCATATCCTCCCTTCTCGTTCAGCCGGATGATCATGAACTTTTCGGCTCCCACCTGGAGGATGGAGCGGGCCTGAGGCATCACTTTTTTTACTGCAGCGATCAGGGCAACCTGGGAATTAAAGGAAACAATAAAACCCGGATTGAGCGAAGGATGCTGAACAGCCGCGATGGCTTTGATCTCCGACGGGTCTATTCCTGCCAATGCCAGTATCATGGTCTGGCGGATCCTGCCATGGTGAAAAAGATATTGCTTCCGGTGAATAGTCCCGTGATGATCCTCCAGGACCAGGGAGAGGGAAACAGAACCGATGTCTATACCCAGGTAAAACTTTTTTTTCGATTTTTCAGTTTCGCTTTTTGGGCTGCTCATGAAAAATCCCGGTTAACCATCGTTTGGATTTTAATCATCCAAAAATAGGGAAATCAGTTCAGCAAGACATGGTTTATAATTTTTTAACTTTGAGTAGACGCAAAAAATTATCTTTTGAAAGTCTATATAAACAATAAAGAGATCGATATCTTCCGCGGGGCGACCATCCTGGATGCCGTACGGAAATATTCACCTCACTCCTGCCGCAGGGTTATGAACGAAACCTTAATGGTAATAGACCGTTTCGGTAACCGTACCGAACCCGACGGGGAACCGACCGAAGGGCAGCATTTCCAGTTGAAAATGAATAAATGATTTTCAGCAGATCATTCCTATTTCCCCGAACCCTTCAGGATCTTGTCAATAAACCCGGTGATCCCGTCGATGATACCCTGCAGGCCAATCTGCCCGATATAATTGATCAGCTTTATAATCAGGGGGAGCAGCGCAATGATAAGGATCACAGCAATGACCAGGATAATGATTCCGGCCACGATGACCAGGCTCCTGAGTTTTGGGTTGTTTTTGATTGATGAAAGAATATTGAGCAGGTAGTTTTGATCATCATGCCCGTGGCGGGAGGGATAGTGATCATCCCTGTACCTTGTCTGGTTATAATAAGATTGATGGTGGTCATCATGGTGGTCATATCTGCTGTCTTTATTCCTGTGTTCAAAAAAATCTTCGAATCCCATATGAATTGTATTTATCAGTTAAAAATAATTACCGTGAAAGAGATTCACGGCATGTTAAAATTTCAGGAGATAAAAAAATCAGATGGTTTTCGGGGGTTGCCACACTGGGGTTGGCAGGCAATCGGGGGTAAACTGGGTGACAGGCTGAACATTTTCCATTGTAAAATACGATAATGGCATCTCCTCAAAAAAAGCGAGATGGAGGCCGTCCTCATCACCAGTGTCATGTATTGTTAATTCATAACGATCAGAGGTTTCTCCGGGAGTTTGGTTCTGTGATTCAGAATAAAGAGTATGCCCTTCTGAAGGAGCAGACAGGTACTCTCCCATACAGATGACTGTCGCGAAAAATACCATTACTGCCAAAAGAGCAAAGCGCTTCATGAACTTTCTTTGATGCAAAGGTACGAAAAACTGCCGTCGGTTTTTCCTGTATCCCCGATTCCGGAGAACTTACTATTTTTGCTTTATATCCCACAAACGATGAAAAATATCATTACCCTGATGACGGGAATTTTTTTCCTGCTCATTTCCGTGGCCGGCTTCGCGGAACTCAAGCCCTCCTCCGTCTCTACCGAGATTATCATCTTGCATACTAACGATATGCACTCCAAGATCGATAATCTTCCCAAGCTGGCCTATCTCCTCGACAGCCTGCGGAATAGTTACCCTATCGTTTTCCTTGTCGCTGCAGGTGACAATTTTACAGGCAACCCAGTTGTTGATATGGTAGCCGATAAGGGTTATCCAATGGTCGACCTGATGAACCAGTGTGGCTTCCAGGTGACGGCCATCGGTAACCACGAGTTCGATATGGGCCAGGAGATGCTCAACCACAGGATTGACCAGGCCCAATTCCCCTTTATCTCCTGCAATATCCGGGTGGTTGGAGGGATTCTTCGCCAGCCTGAGCCATTCACAAATATGATCGCCGGAAAAGACATCTCCATCGCTTTTCTCAGTGCGATCGAGCTGAATGACCAGGGTATTCCGGATACCCATCCTTCAAGGGTTGCCGGACTGGCCTTCAGCGATCCTGTAAAAAAGATGAAGGAGTTTGCATGGCTGAAGGATAAATATACTATCCTCATCGGGCTGACCCACCTCGGTGTTGAAACCGACATGCGCCTTGCCGACTCGATGCCCCAACTCGACCTGATCATAGGGGGACATTCGCACACCGTGATCGATCCTCCTCTTATTGAGAACGGCGTGATGATCGTTCAGGCAGGGGCAAACATGAAGTACATCGGGAAGACAACCCTCACGGTCGAAAACGGAAAATTGACCGGCCGCAAGGATGAGATCATCCCTGTGAGCAACCTGAAAGGGATCAACCCGAAAGTCCAGGCCTCGGTCGACAATTACAACCTGAATGAGGCCTTCAGCCAGGTGATCGGCTATGCCGAAGCACCACTGGAGGGTTACGATGAGATCGGCAGCCTCATGACCGACGCCCTGAAACACCGGCTCAAAGTCGATTTCGCATTCCAGAACCGTGGCGGGATCAGGGTTCAGAACATCGCGCCAGGGAATATTACCCTCAAGGATGTTTACCAGCTCGATCCATTCAACAATCAGATGGTGATCTTTAAAATGAACCTTGCCGAGATCACCTCCCTCATCTGTAATGCCTTTAACATCGAAAAAACAATCGACCTGATGGTCTCCGGACTGAAATACACGGTAACCACAAACCCCGATGGTACATGCGCCTCCGTGGAAATCACCGATAAGGAGGGAAAACCGCTGAACCCGTCAAAGGAATATCTCGTCGCGATGAACAGTTACATGGCCGCGAGTTACAGGTTCGACCATCGTGATCCTGGAACTACCGCCTCCTCCACCTCCGTCCAGATCCTGATTGAATATCTCGAAGCAGTTAAAAACGTTAACTATGCAGGTGTGAAAAGGACATTCCTAAATACCGGAAAGTGACACAACCCATCTATAAAAACCTTCTGATCATATACTATTCCGGCACAGGGAACTCCAGGCGCTGCGCCGAATGGATCATAGAGAAGGGAAAAGAAAAGGGACTCAACATCTTTCTTTATTCTTATCCCCAGTACCTGAAGGGTGAGTTTCCTGAACTTTCAGGACCCACCCTCATCGGGATCTGCTCTGCTACCCACGGATTCAACCTCCCCCACTCTGTTCTGAAGATGATCTTCCGGTTCCGGCTTTATCCTGGTTCCGATATTTTCCTTCTTAATACCAGGGCCGGGATGAAACTGTCAAAACTATTTCTTCCGGGACTTAGCGGTCTGGCGCAGATCTTCCCGGCGCTGGTGATGAGGCTCAAAGGGTACCCGGTCGTCGCAATGCGCCCGGTCGACCTTCCCTCCAACTGGATCTCGCTCCACCCGGGATTGAAGCAGAAGGTTGTCAATTCGATGGAGAACCATTACGAGATGAAAGTGAAAAAATTTGCTGAAGGGCTTTTAACCGGGAAGCGGACCTACTGGCCGGCATTTGTCTCCCTGCCTTTTGATCTCCTTGTGACTCCCATTGCCGTCGGCTATTATTTTATTGGGAGATTCATCCTCGCCAAGACCTTCTTTGCCTCCGACAAGTGCAACGATTGTATGCTCTGCATCAGCGCATGTCCCACAAAATCGATCATCCTTAAAGACAACCGTCCCTTCTGGAAACTGACCTGCGAAAGTTGCATGCACTGCATGAACTTTTGTCCACAGCGCGCTATTGAGGTTGCCCATAACCTCTTTATTCCGCTCCTGTGGCTGATGATTGTCATTATCAATCCATTCATCAACAAAATCTTCCTTGAGTTCCTGGGCCGCTACTTTGAACAGGTCCGGTTCCTGGGGGAGACCATCACAACCATCATACAATGGGTTGCGACAGTTGCTCTCTTTGCCGGCTCATACTATCTTGTGCATTACCTGATGCACTTCAGACCGGTATGGCGCTTTATGAGCTGGTTCACCATAACACGCTTTGCATTCTGGAGGCGGTACAAGATCCCGAAATCAGTTTAATTTACCGTCCAGATCTTTTTGATCAACTTCTGTATATCGGAATTCTGTATGTAGGGCCCTCTAACAGGATCCTGTCCCGTTGCAAAACCCTGGAAAAGTTCACTCCCTCGCCCTTTTGCAAAAAGAGGAACCAGCGAGTTTGTATGGTTGGGCGAATTGAACTTCATCATTGGGAGACTTCCGACGCCATTATCGCCAATGGGTAAGAACGGTGGGCCTCCCCAGAGGTATCCCGTTTCGTGATCGGCTGTGACGATGACTATCGTCTCATCCCAGTTACTGTGGCTGTTCACCCAACCGATTACCGCTTCCACGGCTTCATTCAGGCCAACGACTTCCTCAATTGTTCGTCCTTTCTGGCTGTTGTGTTCGGCCCAGTCGATGGCGCCCCCCTCGATCATAAGGAAAAATCCCCTGGGATTGTTGTCCAGCACATTGATGGCGCCAAGAGCCATCCCAGCCAGTGTAGGGATATCTTTAATATAAGGAGTCACGAAGGGGGGGGAATCATTGGTTTCACCCTTTCCCGCAGCCCTTGCCATCTGCAGGGCGGAATGTACTTCGGGACACCCGAGTACCCGGACTGGGGTAACACCTTGTTCTAGACTCTTGAAATCATCCAGATTTTGAACAACAGTCCAGGGATCAGCCAAGCCATCGCCATTGCAATCCTTTACCTTGTAATCTCTTCTCTCAAAAACAAAACGGGTCTGCTTTCCCGAGCCTTTCACCAGCTGGGCCCACAAGGAACTGTCGCCGACATATTCCGTTGTTTCCCATTTTTTCACCAGAGACCGGCCATCATTATCAAAGGCAGGATTACCGGTTCCCATGATCACATCGCACCGGCTCTTCAGGATCATATCCCTCGCGATCTCGGTATACTTTGAACGGGAGCGGTTGTGCGTTACAAACCCCGCCGGCGTAGCATGGCTGAACGGGACACTGCTCACCACCCCAGCCGATTTCCCCAGCGACTTCGCAATCTCCACAAGGTTTTTGAGGGTATCGGATTTCATCCCTATGCCGATCGACTTGTTATATGTTTTGAAACCGGTGGCCATGGTGGTGGCCGCAGCCGATGATTCGGTGGCATTTCTCCTGAGATATGCAGTATCCTTCCAGGCTGCCACCGGATCGTAGCCGACTGAAGATTTACCGCCCATCTGATCCGCGGGTTCATTATCGTCAACGCTGGCCGCGTAGGTGGCCACCGCCAGCATGACCGGGAAGCTCTCCCAAACCATCTTCTTCCCGAGATAGAACTCCGTCGCCTTTTCAGCATTGAACCCCATCCCGTCGCCAATGATCAGGATGATGTTTTTTCGGTGTACCGGTGAGTTATTTGGTTGAGAAAATGCATGCAATGGCAGAAATAATACCAGCAGCAAGATTACCATGGGAAAGAAGAGAACCCTGTACCTTATTTCCAATTTCAAACGGACAATATCCACAGGAGAGACTATTTCCGGTAAAATTAGTGAATACATCCACCACTTTCCCCCTTTCGTCCCCCTTTTTCGGCAGGTCGTAGAAAAAAGATATCCAAAAGCTCCCTGCAAAGGTACATTTGTGGAAATATTTTTTCTATGGAAACAATTGTTCAGTTCTTCGCCTCCCTCGACATTTTCCAGGTGCTTATCAATTTATTTCCAGGTATTTTTAACCCGATCGCCGAAACCATCAAAGGCATTTTCCTGCAGCTCTGGTCCGGTATTGAAAGCATCTTCGGGCACAATCCCTCCATCTTCTTTGGAATCCTCATCTCCTTTGGAATCTATGGCACTTATACATTCTTCCAGCGAGTCCGCAAAACACGATCAGTACACGTTAAAAAATAGTCACTTTTTGCGGATTCTTTAGAAATCCCCTCATTTTCGATTTTTGAATATTACCCTCTCTTCTGCCACCACAAAGACGCAATAAGAATAGAATATCAACAGTGTATTTAACTTCTAAGCGACTTTTCGATGGCATATTCAATTTAGAATATCCCATCATGCAACCCATTTGACGGAGTCATTGTCAGAGATATGAAGTCCTTCTTAAATAGGATATGACCACACTGATGCGATAAAAATGATCGGGCAATGTGCTGTCGTTGAATACATAAGGGGAATAAAAATGAACGACAGTTTTAATGCATTGAGATATTGCAAAAATTTACGATCCCTACCTAATGAACCTCTTGAACTCTACTGTTTTCTAAATGATAATTAATTTTATCTGACCAATGCCTTAAAACAGGGCATTACCTGGCTGACCAGAATTTTCAGTTCCGCATCTGATTACTGACCCGGAGATGAATAAATCTTCGTAACTTGGTACTGAAAAATCCCGGTGAATGTGCCGGGATAAAAACCAGATGCCATGGAACCGTATGAAAACATCCTGACCCTCAACAATGAGCTGGAAGCCAGTCTTATGGAGGAAGTACTCACCGATCGGAAGATTCCCTTTGGAATAGTGCCGACCAACGACTCCGCCCTGGGCGGGATCATGGACCTCGAGATCGGGTGGGGCCGGCTCGAAGCCCCGGCAGAGTTTAAAAAGGAGATCCTCGCAATCTACCGGGAAGTTAAGAAGAACAAACACCAGACGGGTACATGACCAGCAGATCTGCGATGAATCCTTCAGCCGGCTGGAAAAAATTACGGGAGGGATTTCCCTGGTTCCAAGGGGAGGATGGCTATCCCATCCTTGCCTATTCAGAATTTATGCCCCCTGTGAAAACAGGTTTCAATCCGTGTACTGGCGAACCATACTCCTGGGTCCTTTCTGAAGATGACCCCGAAGGATGGAGGGTGATGGAGATGGAAGAGGAATACCAGCTTCGCCCTGGCCTGAAAACCATCGGAGAGCAGGTGATGGAACACCTCATGGAACTTGGAAAGGGTACCCTTCCACGTGTCCTGGCAGGGCACAATGGCAGGAACCTGTCTGATAACGAGTACTGGCCACCGGAACTCTCCTACCAGGCCGGGAAACTTCTTCATGAGAGATATGTCTTACTGGCTCCCCTTTCCCTTTCAAAGACTAAGGACGACAAAGGGCGTGTGCGATGGACTTTCTACGGGGCAAGTGAACAGGGACCTGAACTGGCCTTCTGGCAATCATTTTTTGAATCTGAAACAAAAGAACGCCACGAGTCGGTATTTACAGGGCTCTTCAATGAAATTCTTCAAAAAGGTTACGGGGAAGAACTGAACAATACCCATTTCAGGTACCTCCCAACCGGCGACAGCAGCCCGGTATACTACTGGAGACCCATTTCACATCCCTCCTGGATGCAGAAATATATGATTTCCGACGCTGATTCCTTCGATGATGTAAGATTCCTGCTCACCTTCCGTCCTTTTGTCTATCTGCCGGAAATCGTCAGAAAAAAATATCTCGCAGGCAAACTGGCCTTGCTTCCCTTCCCTGGCAGCCTCATTTTATGGGGCAACCGGGATTATATAAGGTTGAGCAGGAAACTCTATACAGCAATACAGTTCCCAATGCTGCGACTTGTGCACAGAAACGAGGGCGCCCACGGGATCCGCGTTCCGCAGTCGGGTTGGCTCTTCCAGCCAGGCCTTGGTAAAGAAAAAGCCGATATCTACGAGGAACTCATTGTAAACAATTATATCCGCTCAAGCCGCTGGGACCGCCAGAAACGATATGAGGACGGGCTGCTGAAAGACAGCAAAATCGATCCGGTACTCCAGACCCTTTTCAGCACCAACCTCGAAGCCCTTGACCTCTATAACAAGCCCATGGCAAGGAACAGCCAGATTCTCACCGAGAATTTCGACATCCTTCTTGATGGTCCCAGGGCAGGCAGGAAAGAGATCGGCGAGGCAGCCCTGATTTTGCTTGGCGGCGGTCTTTTCCGTTACCGGTTCTACTTTCCTCCTATGCAGGCGGGCCCTTATGAAATATTCTGGCACCGCCCCCTCGTGGCCTTCGTTCCAAAAGGAGCGACCAAACCCGAGATCCTTACCGACCGTCTGAACGGCTTTCTCACTGCCTGCCACTCCGACTATCCCGACCCGACAAACCCCATAAAATTCTGGCCAAGGATCCTGAACCGGGAGCTCCATACAGCGGTTTTCCGCACCTTTGATACGGAGCATGACCATTACCTTCACCAGACCTCCCTGAATATCGCAAGTATTATTGATGCATGGGAGATCTTTAATGAAAAGCCCCTGCATCGCCATTTTGCCAGGAACCTTATCCGAATACCGAAGAAAGTTTCCCTTGAAGAGTGGCTCAAGGCCCTGCCCTCACTCTCAAAGAACCCGTCTTCCGCCTCCAGGATCGAATCCATCCTAAGGGGAATGATCTCAGGTGAGGACCATGCTGCAGGTATTTCAAAAGTTCTTACTTACAGTGCCACTGCGAACAGGAAATACGAGGAGGTATACTGGAACGAGATCTTTGAGCTGGCCCACGGAAAATATATAAACAAGGATAACGCCGATGTGGTGCAGGATGATCCCACCCTGCATCATATTACCCACAAGAAACGCGACCTGCAGCAGCTGGGCGATTTCCTGCTCCGACGCCACCGTGAATCGATCAAAAATGCAGGTATTGAAAACATGGCAGAGGCCGGGGAACTGCCTTTCCGCTGGGAGACCGACTTTGAATTCCCGGGTTACGGAGGATGGGTTTCCAACCAGAAAGGTGCGGAATATGAACGCGACCTCGTTGTGATCATACCCGGAAAAAACAGGAAAGAGGCCGTCGTCATGGCCGACCATTACGATACTGCCTATATGGAAGATGTTTTCGATAAAGAGAGCGGCGGTATCGGTGGACGGCTCTCCGCGGCCGGCGCAGACGATAACCACTCGGCAACAGCAACCCTGCTGATGGCTGCACCCATATTTCTGCAGCTTTCAAAGGAGGGTAAACTCGAAAGAGATATCTGGCTGGTACACCTTACCGGTGAGGAGTTCCCCTCCGACTGCATGGGGGCCAGGAACTTCTGCCAGCATTATGTGCAGAAAACCCTGCAGATGAAAAGGGAGGACGGGTCATTGTTGGATCTCTCTTCAGTAGAGGTCAAAGGAGTCTACGTAATGGATATGATCGCCCATAACCGCGACAACGCACGGGATATCTTCCAGATCTCCCCCGGGAAAAATGAGCCATCACTCCATCTCGCCTGTGAAGCCCATAAGGCTGCGCTGGAATGGAACAAGCTGGCGGCAAACCTTAACCTCACACCCGAAAGATTGAAATGTAAGGAGGGCCAGAGAACAACCGACGGAAAAACAATACCTGAGATGGCACTCCACCTGGCTGTGGACGGTGAGGTACGCACATGGGATGATCCCCACAGTACCCTTTACAACACCGACGGACTGATCTTCTCCGATTCAGGGATCCCCGTAGTACTCTTTATGGAAAATTACGACATTCACCGTACCGGTTACCACGACACCCACGACACGATGGAGAACATCGATCTCGATTATGGCTCGGCTGTTTCTGCCATTGCCATCGAATCGGTTGCCCGGGTTGCAACCATCCCATCCACCAGCTGGTAACCCCATGGAAAATATTCTTCATTTTTTTGAGATCCTCCTCTCCTCCGAGAAACTGCTGAAATATGGTGGCCTTCTCCTTCTTCTCCTGGTGATCTATGCCGAGACCGGGCTTTTTTTCGGGATCATTTTTCCCGGTGATGCCCTCCTTTTCACTGCCGGGATCTTCTGCGGTACCGGTGATCTCGCCGTGAATATCATCATCCTGGTCCTTACGGTGGCAATCTCAGCCATCATCGGGAACATTACAGGGTATGCCACCGGGAAGTATCTTGGGAAAAGGCTTTTTCAGAAGAAGGACAACTTCATCTTCAAACAGAAACACCTTGAAAAAGCGAAGGCGTACTATGACCATTATGGCGGTGTCTCCCTCATAGGCGGGCGGTTTCTTCCCGTGGTGCGGACCTTTGTGCCGATCCTGGCAGGCGCCATCGACATGAACTTCTGGAAATTCAATCTCTTCAATGTGATCGGAGCGCTGCTCTGGTCTGGCACGCTGATCCCGCTGGGCTATCTGCTCGGGAAGAAGATCCCTGCCTCAGCCGACAATGTTGAGTACATCGTTCTTGGTATTACAGCGATTACCATGACGATCATGATCCGTGGGATCATCAAACAGGCCAGAAAAGAAAAGGAAAAGAAACAATGAAACTGAAGAGCATTCCCTGCTGACCTTACCTGTTGTACTGGTTCATCACCTCGATAAGTCCCTTCTGACAGACTTTACAGAATTTCATGTGACGGGTATACATGATACAGTCGATCTGGGAACGGAACATGCCTTTTGGTGTGTAATTCGCCCCCTCGAAGGCTCCGACCTGCTCCCTGTATTTCTCTGACGAAAAGAAAATATCCTCCTGCTTCATCTGGCGGGTGAAGAGATCCTCCATAACGTTTTCGGGAACCTTTGCTGCCCTCAGGCTGTCGCGCTCCTTCTGGATTTTATAGCCGAACTTATCGAAGGCATCCTTGTTCCATGGCGTCGGAACCGGGGTCGAAGGATCGGCCAGATCTTTCCATTTCAAATTTTTCTTATCCAGCAAGGCAGTGACATTGACCTCCCAGGGCTCGATCTTCACTTCCGGAACTTCGTAGGCCACCGAAGATGTATAGTACTCATCTGCCAGGGCACCCATGTGATGACCCAGTTCGTGGACCATGATGTAGTCGGCAAACTTGTTATCGGCAGAAACCGTTGTATAAAGGTTAAAGATCCCGCCGCCACCGTAGGTGCGCTCATTCACAAGGATCACCATGAACTCGTAAGGCACTTCGGAAGCTACATTCCTGACTGTTTTGTTATCGTAGGTCAGCGCGTAGCGCTCCGAATCAAATGCCCCGTATTGAACGGAAAGTGCAGTCCTCCTGAAGACACCAGGATGAGGTTTGCATACTCCTGAACTCTCGGAAGGGGTCTCAACGGCACGCACATTGAACTCCCTTTTATGCGATTTAAAGGGCTCATGACTGAAGAGAACATCGGTCAGACGCCTGGCATCCTTCCTGAATTTTTCCATCTCACCAGCAGTATAGCCGTCGCCCAAAATGACAATGTCGACCTTTTTAATTGCAGGACCATTTTCAAAGATTACATCAACATTGTGGGTCTTTGAAAGATCAGCGGGATTCACCTGGCGGGATGCGGGATCGACCCCGGTTGTCCATATCAACTGAAACTTATTCTCTCCGTCACGCTTTTTCATATTAATTGTTACGGCTTTTTTCGGCCAGGGGAAACGGATCGACTCGTGGAAGGTTCCCCATTTCGTATCGGCTTCAGGAATAGACTGCCACTCCCCGAAGATGCTGGCAAAACCTCTTGAATAGAGGAGTTGTCCCGATTCCTTGTCAGTCACTTCAAAAAAGTATGGCCCGAACTGAAGGTCGTCGAGCAGAACCGTTTTACTCCCGGCCCATGGTCCGTCGGAAACGATCCGGTCGGTGGAAAAATGCTCTTCTTTCGAAGTTCCGCTATGGAAAAAGTCCAGGCGAATGGTTTTATCAAGAAAATGACTGTCATAGGCAGGGTTCACAGTTTGCGCATGCAGCGATGCATTGATGCTGACCGAAAGAAAGAGAAGGATCGAACTCCGGAGGATGCTTTTCATATGACAAGGGTATTGGTTTCTGTAAAATTATGAAAGATTTCTGAGCCATCTCACCTTATACGGAAGCCCCGAAGATCATTCCCGTGATCATTGGGACCAGCCAGATGATCCAGACTACGATGCTGAACCGGTGAAAGTTCAGGATCATCTTTTCATCCTTCCGGACCAGGACCACGGTGGCCCAGCCTGCGTGGAACAACATCAGCAGGATGGCTGTAAGTCCGGTGAGGCCATGAAAATTCAGTTTAAGGATGGAGCCGGAGATTATCCCCATGGCAGTCGTTCCGATGGTATCGCTGATGAATCCCATCCAGAAAAAAACGGTATGCCAGATCTTCAGCCTGTGCTGAAGTTTTTCGGCCCACACCCCAACCGTGTACAGGAAACAGGCAAGATTAATGAAAACGATGGCAAAAGTGAGGGTGGAAGCTGTCATAGAGTGGTTTAGGGAGAACCGGTGCCAATGGTCAAGATTGCGTTATCTGCTTTCGGAAAAAATATTTCAGTAAAACCTGGTCGATGAAAAATATGAAAAGGATGATGAACATTACCGATAGAACTACCGGGAGGTTCTCGGCCAGGAAGTTCAGGAAGGGATTCCCCTCCTTCATGAACGGGAAGAAAAGGCAGATCAGCAGGATGAGCAGGATGCCGGCGACAATACCGATCTTGACGGCGAATTCAGTGAAGATCTCTTTCCACATAAGGTAGCGCTTAACCTTCTTAACCAGCCGGTCAGTGAAATTGGAGGAAAGCTGAAAACCAGGCTCGCTCCTTAATGCTTCGTTTATCAGGGAATCTATCTTTTCCTGTTGTTTTCTCTCTGCATTCATAACTGTAAAATTAAAAATTAATCAGTACCAAACAATACCGGCTCAATATCCGGGACCAGTTGCATGATCTTTTCCCGAAGGATCTGCCGGCTCCGGCTCAGATAACTCTTGATCGTACCTTCCGGCATCCCGGTGATCTCCTCCATCTCCTTGTACGACATCTCCTCGAGGTGGTAAAGGGTGATCACCGTACGGTAGTGGACCGGCATCGCTTCAATGATCTTATGAACGATGTCCTTCAGATATGTCTTATCAACCCGGGAAGAGGCACTGTCCGGTGATATTTTCCCTGCCAATATTGTTCCCAGGTTGTCGGTTGCATAGGTCTTCTCTCTCCCCTTTTTCCGCAGATGATCAATGCAGGTGTTGTAAGTTATTTTTCCGATCCAGGTGGAGAGTTTTGATTCCCCGCGAAATTTTCCGATATCCCTGAAAACACGGATAAAAACCTCCTGGCAAATATCTTCTGCATCCTCCTGCTGGTTGATCATCCGCAATACCAGATGCCAAACGAGGTTTTTGTGCTTATCGACCAAAAACCTGAATGCGTTGGCATTTCCACTTTTAACCTGTGCGAGCAGATCAACATCTTCCATCCGGACTATTTGTCGCTGCATACCCCGAAAGGTTGCAATCTTTCACAATAAATGTAAAAAAACTTCAGATTGCTGCAACATTTTGCCGGGAGGTTCGACTACTGGTCATCAAAAAACAATTAAAACCAATTACCATGATCGAAAGTATTTTCATAACAGGCATTGTATTCTTCGGAATATATCACATCATCAAGACCTTCACAGATTATTTCCTTAAAAGGAAGATCATCAGGAGCGGTCACGTCGACAAAGCAGGGATCCTCGAACCTGTCGTCCAGAACCAGGAGGAGAACCGCTATCCTACCCTGAAATGGGGACTTGTTGCTTTTATGGCCGGCGCCGGTCTGATTTTTATCGAACTCCTAAGCTGGGGCGGTAAATTCACCTGGGTTAAGGATTCTTTTTCAGCCATGCCTATCGGGATCGAGCTGGTCTTTATCTCCCTGGGATTCCTGATCTATTTCTTCATTATCAATTCGAAGAAAAAATAAATCCGGAAAGGGCTGCCAAGCTGCTTTTCTTTAATTTGCTCATTAAAAGGATCTTGTTTTCGGACAAGATTCTTTTTTTATTTAGATCAATTTAGAATAATATATTGTATATTTGCCGTGAAAATAAAATCTGAACCCATTTTTACCCATACATTCGGGTTCACAAAAAAAAACATGACCAATGAAATATCCATACAATCATCGTTCATACAAACCTCGAATGATAATAATGGATATTCCATGGGACCAATAAATTTAAAATTATTAACAAATGAAAACACTAAAAATAATTCTGGCAGGCGTTATCCTTCAGACCGCACTGGTCGTCGGAGTTTCAGGCCAGGGCCATATGCATGAGACAGAAGCAAAGTCTGCCTCCCCTCAGAAGGCTATCTGCATTCTTTATCCCACTCAAGGCAATAAAGCCTTCGGTACGATCACCTTTACCAGGGTAGATGGCGGAATAAAGATCGTTGCCGACCTCGAGGGATTATCAAAGGGAAAACACGGATTTCATATTCACGATTTCGGTGACTGCAGTTCGCCTGATGGTTCTTCAGCCGGCGGCCATTTCAACCCGGAGGGCAAATCGCATGGCGCCCCCATGGAGATGACACGTCATATCGGAGACCTGGGAAACCTGGATGCAGATGAATCGGGCGTTGCACACCTTGAATATTTGGATAAGATGCTACAACTCGAAGGAGATCATTCCATCATCGGACGTTCGGTGATTGTTCATGCCAGCGAAGACGACCTCAAATCACAACCCACCGGTAATTCCGGTCCAAGGATCGCCTGCGGGGTGATAGGGATTGCAAAATAATGAAGTATAACAGGACTTTTCGGCAGCATTGGGTCGGAGGTCCGGATAAAAATTATTCACTTGACTTTGGATATTTTTTTTTGTACTTTTGCTTTTATTTAATCTAAATTAATATACCATGAAGAAAACAATGATAATTATAGCACTCCTCTTTTCCATCAATCATCTTTGGTCACAGGAGAACAAAGAGACCCGCATCCCTCTTCTCGGAGAGATGGCCCCCCAGTTCACTGCTGAATCAACAAAAGGAAGGATCACCTTTCCGGATGATTATGATATGAAATGGAAGATCCTCTTCAGCCATCCCGCTGATTTCACTCCGGTCTGCAGTTCCGAACTGATCGAACTCGCCCGCCTGCAGGAAGATTTCGAAAAGCTCGGGACCAAACTCGTTGTTGTTTCAACCGACGGACTGGAGAGTCATTTGCAATGGATTAAATCACTTGAATCGATGAAATATCAAGGCAAGACCACGACTAAGATCAATTTTCCCCTGGTTGCGGATAAAAGCCTTGGGGTTTCTAAGAAATATGGAATGATACACTCTTACACAAGCGTTACAAGGGATGTGAGGGGTGTCTTTATCATCGATCCCAGCGATAGGGTCCGTGCCATCTTTTTCTATCCTTCGGATGTCGGAAGGAATATTGATGAGATCAAGAGGACACTTATTGCACTCCAGGCCGTCGAGAAGAACAACGTGGTGACCCCTGCAAACTGGAAGCCCGGTCAGGATTATTTGCTCCATCCTCCGAAATCACAGGAAGAGGCTGAAAAATTAACCGAAAAACACGATCCCGATCTCTATTCGCTCGATTGGTACATGTGGTTTAGGAAAGCAAAGTAATTTTAAAATCTCCTGATCCTCTTCTTATTCATCTGCCTGCTTTGCCTGGTTCAGGTATTTGCCGATCAAAAGGGAGATGATGATTGCCATGTAGAACTGTCCGGTTACAGACATGAGGACAGAAATCGAACGTGCATACTGATCCAGCGGGACTATATCACCATACCCTACCGTACACATGGTGATAAAAACATAATAGATGTATTCGCTCACCCGCGACACCGGGCCGGTCGCGGAGGTATCGATCTCCTTGAAACTGAATGCTCCTGGATCTAAAGCCATGATGATGGAAATAAACATGGTAAAGGTCAGCCCGATCAGCAGGTAGACAATGATTGATTCCAGGATCACCTTGACAGAAACCTTTGGAGCAAGAATTAGCTGGCGGACCATATCGGTGACCACGAGCACGAAAAATATCACATTCACCAGGGATGAGATATAGATGATAACCGGCATGTAAATGATCACCGACAGCCATAGAATAAGAGTGGCAGCAATGGCTACAGGCATGATTTTTCTTTTATTCCTGGCTACCGTAAAAATGGCTGCGAGAAAGATGAGAGAATAGAGGATTGGGTAGAGTGTCCTGTGCCAGGTGAGCGGAAAGAACGGGATCAGGAAGATCTCGAACACTACCAGTCCCAGCAAAGTGAAATTCCAGTGGTTGCCTCTTTCCGAAAGATGAATTTTCATCCTGTTCATGACTTTGATCAATATTTTTATCAAATTTGGAGAAATATCGGATAAGATCATCCGGAAGAGAAAAAAAAATGAAAGAAAAACTGCAGGTACATGTTCAGACGGAGGTGGATGCCTCCTTTCTTTATCTCTCTTTGAGCCAGGCCACAGAGGATGAAACGCTGGCCAACATTTACCGTGAAATGGCTAAGATCGAGGAAACTCATGCCAGAAAGATGTCACAGAAAAGCGCTCCGGGTCAACAGGAACCATCCCTTCCTGGTCCATCGGCCAGGGCAAGGATGCTGGTAAGGTTGGCAAAAGTGTTCGGTTGGAATATCGTCCTCTCGAGCCTGATGTCTACCGAGCAAAAAATGGCCAGGACAGATGTTCAGACAAAAAAAGTCCGTGGGGAGTCTGTCACCGGCCAGGAGTTCAATCATGTGAGGATCCTTAGTAACCTGAAATCTTCGGATAATGGAGTAAAGGGTGGTATCCTGGCTAAGCTGGAGCGAAGGCATAAATCGGTTGGAGGAAATGCCCTCCGCGCAGCGGTGCTCGGGGGCAACGACGGGCTTGTCACCAACATGAGCCTGATCATGGGGGTTGCCGGGGCTTCATCGAATAATGGTGCGATCATCGTTGCCGGGGTCGCCGGACTGATGGCCGGCGCTTTTTCGATGGCGCTTGGTGAGTGGCTATCCGTGCAGAGTTCCAGGGAGTTGAACCAGCGCCAGATCGACATTGAAATAGCTGAGTTTGAGAATTCCCCGGAGGAGGAACAAGTTGAACTTGCCCTGATCTATCAGTCGAAAGGAGTGGAGAAATCAAAAGCCGAAGAGATGGCCCGGCAGGTGCTGGAGAACAAAGAGACCGCAGTAGATACCCTCGTAAGGGAAGAACTCGGACTCGACATTGAAGAGCTGGGAGGTTCTGCCTGGGAGGCTGCGTTTACCTCTTTCCTGCTGTTTGCTATCGGCGCCTTTATCCCTCTGCTGCCATTCCTTTTCCTTCAGAATTTTTACCCCGTTCTTATCAGCCTGGGATTAAGTACCCTTACGCTCTTTGGGACAGGCGCCATCATCACACTTTTTACAGGAAAAAGCATCTGGTATTCGGGTATGCGCCAGGTGATTTTCGGACTCCTGGCGGCAGCTGCCACATTCGGAATAGGAAAACTAATAGGAGTTTCTGTCAGTTAAAACTTCCCGAACTTCAGGCCGGCATTGAAATTAAAGTTGCTCATGAACCCGTCGGGGGTATTCATCAAGTGGTATCCGGGTGCCCAGCGATAAGTCCCGCCGACCCATAACCGCATGAATTTTAAAAGGTTTACTTCAACCCTGAGTCCAGGTTCCAGGACGAAGAAGGAGTTATAGTCTAATACTTCGCAATCCCAATAATTATTATGGCCATTATAATTATAGTCATAATTGTAGTTATTGCTGGCGTAGTCATATTCATACTGGTGAAGGTAGGCTGAGGCTCCGCCACCAATGAAAACAGGGATGGAAAAGTGCACAGGGAACTTCGGGAAAAAGGTGAATTCCATCTTCACTCCGGCATACCCTCCAACGAAATTGGCACCCATGGTATCTCTGACATTCGTAAAGTAAAGATTGTTCATATTGGCCGTGATACTCCCGGCCAGGCCGATGCTGAAATAATGGTTAAGGATGAGTCCCCCTTCAATACCTGGCATAACGGCGTTCTTTCCGCCGAACTGGGTCCAGGCAATGGTGGGACCGACATACCAGCCAAGTTTGATTTTACATGGAGTTCCTCCTTTAGAAAAGAGGGTTTTCACTTCATCATCACCAGATTTCTTAATGTGGGTAGTGTCCTGGGCGAGCAGGAGTCCACTGGCAGACAAGAATATAATGGCAGTAATCAGGATCTTTTTCATAGGGAAAGGGGTTTTTGCGAGGACAAGTTACGAATTATTTTAATTGGGAAGTAGTCAGATGGGCAGCTCTCTGACCGATTGACCACCTTTTTAGAACGAAGCAGCCAAAAGGTTATTACAATTCATGGAAATTTTTGAGGGCCTCATGGTACTCCTCAACGATCTCCCTGATGATCTCTCCGGCCGGTTTTATTTCGCGGATGAGCGCAGCAGCCTGGCCGATTTCAAGTTCCCCATCTTCAATGTTGCCTTCGAACATACCGGATTTGGCACGGCCCCGGCCGAGTACTTCTTTGAGCGTTTCTGCATCTGCACCTGAATCTTCAAGCTTTTTGATACGATCGAAAAAATCATTTCTGAGTAACCTTACCGGGCCGACCCTTTTCAGGGTAAGGAAGGTGTCCCCGTCGCCAGAATCGATGATCTTCTGTTTGAAGGCAGGATGAGCTGATGACTCTCCTGATGTAATGAAACGGGAGCCTATCTGAACGCCATTGGCGCCCAGCGCCATGGCAGCCAACATCCCGCGGCCGGTGGCGATGCCGCCGGCTGCGATCAGCGGCAAATTTGAACTCCGTCGAATAAGCGGGATAAGTGTAAAGGTTGTTGTCTCCTCCTTTCCGTTATGGCCACCGGCTTCAAAGCCTTCGGCTACGAGCGCATCCACCCCGGCCTCCTCGCATTTGGCAACCGACTTTTGGTTGGCGATGACCTGCACTACCGTGATGCCTGCCTCTTTAAGATAGGGAGTCCATTTTGCCGGATTACCGGCGGAGGTAAATACAATCTTAACCCCCTCCCGGATGATGATCTCAAACTGTTTTTCAACATCAGGGTAGAGCAGGGGAACATTAACACCAAAAGGTTTATCTGTCGCC
>JBAXRT010000034.1:0-24106 GCA_037131065.1 bacterium
GAGGCGGAGGGATGACATTGGTTGCAGTCGGCGGTGTAATGAGCTCCGACAAGCGGGAAGCGGCTTCTCTGGTGGATTTCAGTGATGTTCTCCACGATCCACGATTTCGGGGTATGACACCTCCCGCAATCCGGACCAACCGTCTGTTGATGCATATCGGTATGGCAATCTACACAGGAATTTTTAGCCTCGTTGAAAACCAGTGAAACATGGCATTGACGGCAGTCGGCTACCTGGTGCTGCCCGGCCAGGGGAAATGTCGTAGTGCTGTGATCGAATGCATATATCGATTTATCCAGCTTCCAGCTGCTCGAACTGTGGCAGAGATCACAGCTCAGTTTGAAATCTTTTCCGTGCGGCGAATCCCCGATCACCCTTGCCGACATCAGCACCAATGCCAACACCAGCACTATTTTTAATGACAAGCTTCGCATCTTGAATCTTTTATTTTGTATAGAACAAATGTATTTTGTCCAACGGTGACAGGTTTATGGCACTTGACACATGCTACTTTCTGGTGTTTGCCATCCAGTTTATAAGCGGTTTTGTTGTGATCAAAGTCAGGAATTTTCCAAAGGTCCGTCGTATGGCACCGCAGACAATCGGTCACCCCTTCACTTTCAAATTGTTGATAATGGATATCGGTATGACACTGGATGCAGGAGAATGTCAACGAGGAGAATTGTTGATACATTATGCTGTCGGCCCCTTTCTTGAAATGACAATCCCGACATGACCTCTTTGTATGAACTCCTGTAAGCGGAAATTCTGTTTTGGAATGATCCCAGGTCACATTACCCCACTTGTTTGTATTGTGGCAGATCTCGCAATTTGCATTCGGGTAAAATTCTTTACCAATATAGGGTTCATGAATGTCCTTGTGACAATCCACACAACGTAAACCCACCGACCTGAAACTCCATTTTTCCTGTTTTTTATGACAGGCGTTGCAAGGAGTGGCAACGTGGGCACCCTCCAGCTTGAAATTTCCACTGTTATGCTGTTCCAGTGTAAATGAGAAGAAATTGAATCCCTTTGTATTGTGGCATTCGGAACAATCCTGTACAATACCCTGTTTGACGAACTGGTTATTGTGATAATCCTTGTGGCAATCCAGGCACCGGTCATGCTTTACTGGCACTGTGACACTTGTTTTGTGGCATTTCTGGCATGGCACATTCAGATGCTTATTCTCCAGTTTGAAGTTGGTCCTGGAGTGATCAAAGTTGGCTATCCCTTTTACGGTGTGGAACGATTCGTTGGAATGGCACTCTGTGCAGTTTGGTCCGAACTTATTCTGGTGCGGATCGTTGTGGCAATTCGAGCAGCTCTGAAACCTGATCCCGGCAAATTCCTGGAATTTCTTCTCATTTTTGATTGTAACCGGATGGCATTTCACACAGGGGACATTCTGGTGCATTCCGGCCAGCGGATACTTTGTATTGGCATGGTTGAATTTCACGGCCGGTTTAAAGGCATCGTTGGAATGGCAGTTGGTACATGCAGCGGTGATCGTTTTCTGATGGTAATCGGTATGGCAGGTAAGGCAGTTGGGGTTTACGCCGAGATAGGTTAATTTCTTCGATTTTACTTTGGCTTCCGAAATGTTTTCTTTCTTGTGGCAATCCTTGCAATCCTTCTTTGCATGGGCGCCGGTCAGTTTGAAACCTGTAAGGTCGTGGTTGAATTTATTCTTGTCAAACCTGATGATCTGAAAGTTTACACCGTGGTGGTCGTTGTGGCAACTGATGCAATTTTTACCCCGGATCTCCGCCGACGCATGGTAACCTTTTTTTTGTTCAACACGGGTTTTGATCTCGGTATGACATTCGAGACATTTTGCGTTGGTCACCTGGTTCCCAAGCGAATGGCACTTTGTGCAGTTTGAGATGCCTTCGAGCTGGGAGTGTACGGCAGCAAGCGGGCCGGGGGATATCTGTGAAAAACAGGATAACCCCGGTACCAGGAGCAAGGAAATAAATCCAATGACAAAAATTTTATTCATGCAAACAAGACAAACTTTTTTCAAAAAGGGTTTACCGGTGTTTCAAAATTGCCTCACCGAATTTTTTCGTGATCTTCAAACCCACCTTCAAGAGGAACTGAGTGGGAAGTTCACCCCCGGCAAAAATATATACATGGTCATTCTTAATTTTCTGAGGCTCACCCTGGTTCACTGTGGAGGCAATGGTAATGGTTTCTTTATCGATGTCGACAAGTGTTGTGTTAAACCTGACATCGACCTTGCCATTTGCTGCAGCAGCATTGATTTTTTCAAGGTTCTTTGGTTTTATCCTGCTGAATGACTCGTTACGGTAAGAGAGGATTACCTTGTTCTGGTCGGCCAGCAGCATGGCAGATTCAATGGCTGAATCGCCGCCGCCAACAACAACAATCTCTTTTCCACTGATTAGTTCAGGCTCCAGGAGGCGGTAAGCAACTTTCTCCATCGATTCGCCAGGGACATTCAGTTTCCGGGGAGTACCCCTGCGGCCGATGGCAAGCAGAACATTATTTGCGGTATATTTTTCTCCCGACAGGGTTTCCACCCTGAAGATGCCATTTTCCGGAACAATGGCTTCTACCTTGGAATTTTCCTTGATGGTGATATCGTTCTTCTTCAGAACCGTATGCCACAAATCAAGTAATTCGCTCTTGCTTGTTTCATAGAGCTTTACTTTTCCGAAGAGGGGAAGGTCCATGGGCGCTGTCATCACAATCTTGGACCTTGGAAAAGTAAAGACGGTCCCGCCCAGCGTATCCTGTTCGAGGGTTAGACAGCTGAGATGATGTTTTTTTGCCGTAAGGGTAGCAGAAATTCCCGCAGGACCTGCGCCGACCACGATCAGGTCGTATTCTGCCTTGTGTGATTTTTTTTCAGATTTAACAATATTCTCAACGGCCTGGCGGCCCTGGGAGACAGCATTTTTTATAAGGCCCATTCCGCCCAGTTCACCTGCAATATAGATTCCCTGGATATTGGTTTCAAAGCTCTGATTCACATGAGGTAACTCAACCCCGCGTTTTTCCGTGCCGATGCAAAGCGTGATTGCCTGGGTAGGGCAGGCATGAAAGCAGGCTCCGTGCCCGACACAGTGGGAAGCGTTGATGGTCGTGGCTTTCCCGTTCCTGATGCCAAGGATATCGTGTTCGGGACAGGCGGCAATACAGGCGCCGGTCTGTATGCATTTTCCTTCATCCACGACAGGATGCAGGGAAACCGGTTCGAACAGACCATCAGCTTTGGCCTTGAGGATCTTCTCCTCTACCCGCTTCGAACTCAGGCGTTGTTTGCGCAGGTAAATAAAGATGACGACTGCGCAGATCAGAAGAGCAGCCGAATAGACAAGAATATTCTCAATAAGTGTTCCCATCAGTTAAAAGATCCAGTGATATCCCAGAACGATTGCAACCGTAACATGGATCACCATAATGATCAGCATGACCAGGGCAAAAGGAAGGTGCGCCACATGCCAGTACTTGAAAAGATTCTGCATGGTCACCAGCCTGTCGATCCTCCGGTTCAGCGAGATCTCATTTTTAACAAGTTTCAGAACCTGCTTCATTTCGTTATGGGGAAGCTTGTTCTTTTTTAGAACGGACCTGATATTACGGAGGGTATTTCTGTCTTCTATAGTTTTCTGGAAAAATTGACTGATAAAATTCTTCTGATATTTTCCGACTTTTTTCTTTGTAGATTCAACAATCGTGTTTGCGCTCTCTTCATCCATATGATAGGATTCTGAGAGCATCAAACCGATGTTGGTTTTCATATCCCTTATCTCATTTAAACTCAATTCGCGCCCTTCTATTGTTCGAGGTATCTGAATATATATGAATCTTCCTATGATTCCGCTTAAAAACACAGCCACCATACTCCAGAAGCTTATGGCTACCAGTCCTCCGAACTTAAAGGTGGTATGGAAAAGAATTAGTATGGGGCCCAGGGTGCAGAGAAAAATATGAAATTCAAGCCAGTGTTTTAGTATCCCCATCCGGGATAATGCCCGTACCCTTTTTCTAAACATATACAACAACATCCCCATGATCATGAAAAATGAACCAAGGATCCCGAGCCCATGCCCCCAGCCTCCTCCCGGTTTTAAAAAATTATGGCCCTCATGAAAAAAGCGTTCTTCGATAGGGATGTTATAGTATGAAAGCCCCATCAGAACAACGATTACAAGTGCAGCGGTTACGATCAGGACCAGCACAGCAATATAAATTTTATGTCCCAGTGACATGGCGGTGGATTTAAGGAAAGAGTTTAATTCATAGCTTTGTAGCCCAAAACTTAAACGTGATCATTTAAAATACAAAAATATGAAAAATAAAATAAGCATTTTCACCCTGTTACTCGGATTTACTGCAATGCTTGCGGCATGCCAGTCGGGAGACAGGAAAAAGGCAGAGAATCTCTCCCCGAACGCCCACGAGGTTAAAGCAGAAGAGGTGATACAGACCAGCCGCTACACTTACGTGAGGGTTTCTGCCGACAACCAGGATTACTGGATCGCAATCAACAAGGCCGATGTCAAGGAGGGAGAGACCTATTACTGGTCGATCGGCTCTGAGATGAAAGAGTTCACAAGCAAGGAGATGAAGCGTACTTTCCGGAGTATCTATTTTGTCCAGGATTTTACCGATCAGCCCATCACAGAGACCGTTCAGATGCCGCAATCGCAGCAACAGATGGGAGAACAGCAGCAAATGGGCGGCCAGCAGCCGGCCGTTGAACGCAAGGGGATCTCGGTTCCCAAAGCCGAAGGGGGCATCACCATTGCAGAGCTTTTTTCAGGGAAGGAAAATTTTAACGGGAAAAAGGTCAGGATTCTTGGGGAAGTGGTTAAGTTCACCGGTGGCGTAATGAAGAAGAACTGGGTCCATTTACAGGATGGTACCAGGGCCGGGGATAAATTCGACCTCGCCGTCACCACGCAGGATTCGGTAAAAGTTGGCGATATTGCCCTTTTTGAAGGAGTGGTATCGCTTAACAAGGATTTCGGTGCAGGATATTTTTACGATGTAATCGTGGAAGATGCCCTTCTGAAACAAAAATAGTATTCAGGTCTCTGTTTTTATAAACGGTTGATTTTCAATTAAATTTTATTTTTTTGGTTATTTGGCACCATATTTGACTTATGGTTGCCTGTTCCCGTTTTGATCCAGCTCATGATCTTTTTCCGGACAACCAAAAAAAGTCAGAAAATGATGATCCACATGAAGGTTATTGCGTCTTGCCTGCTTATCCTGATCTTCCTGAAACCTGCCCTGGCGCAGGATTCGGCGATGGCAGCAGAAGACACTGTGAGCCGGGCCGCATCGGTTAGCTGGGTCAGGGATTTTACATCAGCCGGGAAGGACCAGGGGAACAAAGGGTTTGGGAATAAACTTGTCGAATTCGTTTTTGGAAAGAAGAACTCTGTCCGTTTGACAAGGCCCGTAGCGGTTATGGCAGGCAAGCCGGAAGGTGCGTGGATTTTAGACCAGGAGAACGGCATTATTTTCAGGTTCCGGGAGGAAGTGGGTGAAATAACCCACCTTAAGAATAAACATTACGGCAATTTCAAATCATTGGTTGGGATCTGCTCCATTCCGGGTGATAAGATCCTTTTCACCGATTCTTACTGGAATAAGGTTTTTGTCTTTTCGGCCGGAAAAAAAGAGGTAGTACCCTTAAATGATTCCTTAGCGTTCGATCGGCCTACGGGGCTTGCCTGTTCCGCTTCAACCGGGGATATCTGGGTTGTTGAGACAAATGCGCACCGGGTTGCCATCCTGGGAGCAGACGGAACGCTGAAAAAAAGATTTGGCGGGAGAGGTGCCGGCCCGGGTGAGTTCAATTTCCCCACTTCGATCTGGATCGACCGTATGGGAAAGGTCTTCATAGTGGATGCGATGAATTTTCGTGTACAGATCTTCGACGGAGAGGGAAATTTTATTTCGATGTTCGGAAAGATCGGGGATGTCACCGGGTCGTTTGCCCGGCCAAAAGGGATCGCCACCGATTCATACGGCCACGTCTATGTTGCCGATGCGCTGTTCAACGCCGTTCAGATCTTTGACCAATCGGGCAGGTTCCTCTATACTTTTGGTGCCCAGGGTCAAGGCTCCGGAGAGTTCTGGATGCCTTCAGGGTTGTTTATCGACGAGGGGGACAACATCTATGTAGCGGACAGCTACAATGCACGTGTACAGGTTTTTAAACTTAATTACGGCAGTTACTGATGAAAAAATACATATCAACGATTCTCTTTGCTATTCTTGTTTTCAGCCTACATTCAGGGGCACAATCCATCGTATCGACCGTCCACAACCTTTCGGTAAGCGGGCCCGGATCGGTCAAAGCCACGAGTGAATCGGAGATCTGCATCTTCTGTCATACTCCCCACAACGGAAGGCCGGATCATCCGCTCTGGAACAGGAATGATCCCGGACTTACCTATACACTGTACAACAGCTCCACCACACAGGCACTTCCGGGTCAGCCCGACGGTTCTTCCATCCTTTGCCTCTCTTGTCACGACGGAACGATTGCCCTCGGCAATGTGATCAGCAGGACCACTCCCATACAGATGGCCGGGGGTATTACAACGATGCCTGCAGGATTAAGCAACCTTACACAGGATCTTTCGAACGATCACCCGATCTCATTTGTTTACGACGCGGCCCTTGCCCAGGGTGACGGTCAGCTTAAGGATCCTGCAACCCTTGTCGGGAACGTAAAGCTCGAGAACAACAAACTGCAGTGCACCTCCTGTCACGATGCACATAAGAATGTTAACGGAGATTTCCTGGTGGCCACCACCCAGTCTTCCGACCTGTGCCTTTACTGTCACCAGCCCACCAACTGGACAGCCGGAAGTCACCGCACCTCCACCAAGACCTGGAACGGATCGGCTCCGGATCCCTGGTTCCACACTCCATATACCACGGTGGCCCAGAACGGCTGCGAAAATTGTCATAACCCCCACACGGCAGAAGGGAAACTCAGGCTCCTTGATTTCCTCCCTGAGGAGAACAACTGTCTCGATTGTCACAACGGGAACGTAGCATCAAAGAATATCCTGACACAGATGAATAAAAGTTCAAGGCATAATGTTTTCGGATATCTTGGCTTACACGACCCGGTGGAAGGAGCCCTGGTTACTACCAAGCATGTTGAATGTGTCGATTGCCATAATTCACATTCCACCAACAACACAACGGCAAGTGCGCCCAATGTAAATGGATTTAATATCGGTGTAAAAGGAATAAATCAAAGCGGAAATCCGGTAAGCCCGGCCCAGTACCAGTATGAGATTTGCTACCGTTGTCATACCGCAACCCCTGGCATGCCGCCAAGTCCGACCAACCGTCAGATCGTTCAAAACAATGTCCGGCTTGAATTTGCAACCTCCAATCCATCTTATCACGCGGTGGTCGGACAGGGAGTAAATCCGAATGTTCCAAGCCTGATCGCACCCAATACCACTGCCACGATCATGTATTGCACAGCCTGTCATGCCAGCGACGGGACAGGAGCTCCGGCAGGCCCGCACGGCTCCATCTATCCGCATATTCTGAAACTACAATATCTCACGGCGGATAATACAACCGAATCGGCTGCTGCGTATGCATTGTGCTACAGCTGCCACAGCAGGACCTCAATCCTGGGCGATATCTCCTTTGGCGACCACGACAAACATATCAGGGACGAGAGAACACCCTGCAACGTTTGTCACGATCCCCACGGGATAAGCAGCACCCAGGGAAACAGTATCAATAACTCCAACCTGATCAATTTTAATACTTCAGTTGTTACACCATCATCCAGCGGTATCCTTCGGTTTGAAGATCGGGGGCTTTACCATGGTCGTTGCTACCTGAGATGTCACGGGGAGGATCATAATCCGTTAAGCTATTAACTGTATAAGGATCAATGGATATTTCCTACATTTACACCGGGTATGAAAATTGAGATAAATTTTTCCTCTTTCCGCTTCAGGATCATAGTCACCCTGGTACTGGTCATTACCACCATTTCATTTTTGTCCTTTTCCCTCTATAACCATTTTCTCAGCAGGAAGATCTATAAGAATGCTGAGAAGCAGACGGGTTACGTGCTTCATCTGTTCAGGGATCAGATCATAGCAATCCATGACGGGACCATGATCAAACCAATACTCAGGGAGATGAATGCCAACAAACATGTTCTTCATTCATACTTGCTTAATCCGGCAGGAAAGGTTATCTTTTCTGACAGTACCAGCCATTCCGATGTGGAGGTACTTAATCCTTCAATCCTGGCCGGTTTGAAGGAGGATATCAGTTTCACGACATACCAGTCGGAAAAAAATCCATATACCCGCGCAGTACTCCGTTTCCGGAACGGGCCGACCTGTGTGAGCTGCCACCCACCGGCAATCAAGAATCTCGGTTATATTGTAATGGATATGTCGATGGACAACCCTGAAAACACCGTGATCTTCACGCAGAAGTTCAGCCTGGCCTTTACGGTCATTATGATCCTGCTGATCCTGGGTCTTGTCCTGGTTCTCCACTACAAGATCATCCGGAGATCCCTGTCAAAGTTCCAGGAAACCATATCGAGCATTAATTCCGGTAACCTGGATACCAGGATCAGAATTCCGAAATCAACCGAATTAGGGAAACTCGGGAAAAGCTTCAATGAAATGGTGGACCAGTTCCAGCATACACAGAAAGAGTTGCAGAGATACCACCAGCAGGAGATCCTGAATACCCAACGGCTGGCGTCGATCGGGGAGATGTCGGCCAGGCTTGCCCATGAGATCAGGAACCCAATCACAGGTATTGCAAATGCCATCGAGATCATCATCGAAGAGACCAGGGATGAGGAGAACAAACCCGTGCTGGAGGAGATCCAGCGACAGGCGAACCGGGTAAACAAGGCAGTTTCAAACCTCCTCAATTACTCACGCACCAAGGATCTGAATGTCCAGGAGGCGGATATCAACGAGATCATCAAGTCGGTGGTGTTCTTTCTTGAAAATCAGTCACCGGTGAAAAAGATCCGTTTCCGGCTCGATCTGGATACCGATATTCCCGTTTTTGAGTTTGACCCCGAACAGATTGAGAATGTGTTGTCAAACCTGGGCCTCAATGCTTTATATGCATGCAATATCCGTGGAACCATTACCTTTGAAACCAAATACCTCAGGGATCACCGTTCGGTGAAGATTTCGGTTATTGATACGGGCCCCGGAATTCCGGAGGAGAAAGTCAGGGATATTTTTAAACCATTTTTTACAACACGCACTCAGGGAACAGGGCTGGGGCTTGCCATTGCGAAAGAGATTATCGAGATGCACCTGGGAGAGATCTGGGTGGAGAACAATCCCGGAGAGGGTTGTACTTTTCACATTATCCTCCCTGTGGCTGAATAAATTTTAAGTCATGAATCCGATGAGAATACTGGTGATCGACGATGAACAGCTGATCAGGTGGTCTTTTGAAAAAAAGCTTAATTCTCTTGGATATAAGGTTCTCACAGCCGAAACCGGAGAAGAAGGATTGAAGCTTTTCGAGAACTATCTGCCTGAGGTGGTTTTTATCGACAACAAGCTCCCGGGGATGCAGGGGTTGGATGTGATCCCGAGAATCAAGGCGATCCATGACGACACCAACATTGTTTTCATGACGGCTTTTGGTTCTATCGCCACGGCGGTAAAAGCCATGAAACTCGGGGCCAACGAATATGTCAACAAACCTTTCTCATTCAAGGAGATCTATGCCATCCTCGACATTATCAAAGAGAAGATCAGTGTTGTCAATGAGTTGCAGTTATTGAGGCGGCAGCAAAAAGAGAGGGTCACCTTCGATCATATCATCGGCAAATCTGCCCTCATGCGAAGCATCATCCAACTTTCGAAAAAAATTGCCAGGATCAACACCACGACCGTTCTTTTGCTGGGGGAGAGCGGCACAGGGAAAGACTACTTCGCCAAAGCCATTCACAACGAAAGCAACAGGAAAAACAAACCCTTTGTTACCATCAACTGCTCCTCTCTCCCTGAAACCCTGCTTGAAAGCGAACTTTTTGGCCATGAACAGGGTGCTTTTACCGATGCAAGGAAGATGAAGAAAGGGATGTTCGAGATGGCCGAAGGGGGTACGGTTTTCCTGGATGAGATTGGGGAGATAAACCCATCAACACAGGTAAAATTGCTCGGGGTCATTGAGAACAGGACAGTCAGGCGCCTGGGGGGGAACAGCGATATCCCGGTTGATATCAGGATTATCGCCGCCACGAACAAGGATCTTAAAAAATCAATTGAAGAACGAAGTTTCCGTGAAGATCTCTATTACAGGCTCAAAGTATTCCAGATCAATCTTCCCCCACTGCGCGATCATGAAGAGGATATATCCGTGCTTACTGATCATTTCATCAGCCAGTTCAACCTGCAGTTCAGGAAGAACATCAGGGGGATTGATCCTTCCGCAAAAGAGTTGCTTGAAAAGTACCGGTGGCCCGGAAATATCAGGGAATTACGCAATGTCATCGAGCGTGGTGTGATCCTGGAGGGCGGGGAAAGATTGCAGGTTGAGAGCCTCCCGGGGGAAATTGTGCATCCGGAAGGAGTGATCTCTGCTCGGGCAAAAGAGGAGGCGGACACCCACCTGGCTGTGGAGAAGGAGTCTTACCCCGAGGGAACATCGTTGTATGAGATAGAAAAGCAGGTGTTGGTCCAGGCGCTGGAGAAAACAGGTCACAACCAGTCGAGGGCTGCCAGGCTGCTCGGAATCACCAGGGATACCCTTCGATACAGGATGAAAAAGTACAACCTCTAGAGCGGGGTGGGTTATTTCACCCACTCCGTTTTGGGTCAAAGCACCCACTTTCCTTATAAATTTTCATGAATATTTAAAAATGGGGCATGCGTGCAAACCGGAATAAGCCTCATGTTCTTTTTTTATCTCTCAGGGTAATTTTTTCTCATTCTAAACAATATGATAATATGTAGATATTCAGAGTTTAGTATTCATTCAGGAATGCTATATAGTTGATAAAATATAAATATATTTATATAAGCAGGTTTTTGGCATGCAATTTGAAATAGGCGGTTAACCATATTAAAAACTTTAACCAAATCAACCATGAAGAAATTGCAAAAACTCACTTTTGTTCTCATCCTGAGCAGTTTCCTGGCCATGTCGGGTTTTTCACAATCCATTGTCGGATCTGCACATGATTTTTCTGCCCAGAGCTGGAACCTGAGCGGTGAGATCTGCATCTGCTGCCACACACCACACAATGCTAACATTACGGTACCGGATGCCCCCTTGTGGAACCACCAGAATACTGCTGCCGTTTTCCAGCTTTACACAAGCCCGACGTTCAACGGTGCCGCTACAATCACACAGCCCAGCGGCAGCTCAAAGTTGTGCCTGAGTTGCCACGACGGAACCGTCGCCCTTGAGAATTATGGTACCACCACCAACGGAACCCATTTTATCACGGCCCTGAACAACCTCGGGAGCGATCTCAGGAACGACCATCCCATCTCCTTTATTTACGATGCCGCCCTGGCATCGGCCGACCAGGGACTTTGGGATCCGACCACCCACCTCTCAGGGATCGGCACCGGTACCATCGCCAATACGATGCTCTTTAACAACAAAATGGAATGTGCGTCATGCCATGATGTTCACAACAGTACAGGTTATGCGCATTTATTGCTTAAAGCCAACACCAGCAGTGCTCTCTGCCTGACCTGTCACAACAAGTAATTATTCGCAAGCAGTCAATGGTTATAAATTGGGAGGGAGCCTTTTTACCCTTCCAATTTATTGTTTATGAAGGAGACAATCCATGATCCGGAAAATCGTCACACTATTATTTTTACCCGCAATCTTCCTACTGCCCTCCTGCTCAAATCACGTTTCGAAAAGCAGGAAAAAGAAAGAGATTGTGATCTTTCCATCACCGCCCGATACGGCCCGGGTTCAGTTCCTGACCAGTTTCAGCAGTTCCGAGAATACGATCGGAAAGCAGTCGATGGTTTCGAAGTTCATTTTCGGAGAAGCTGATCCCAAGCCAATCAAAAAACCATACGGTATCGCCGTTCACGGAGGCAAAATATATATCTGCGATACCGGTATCGGGGGGCTTGAAATTGTAGATCTAAAGAAGAATACCTTCGAATATTTTGTTCCACCCGGCAAGGGCCAGCTTAAGCTTCCGCTCAACTGTGCTGTAGATGATGACGGAATCCTATATGTGGCTGATGGTCAGCGTCGCCAGGTGGTAATCTTTGATTCTTCCGGGAATTATCTGTCCAGCTTCGGGGAGGCCGATAACTTTAAGCCTACCGATGTGTTCATTGCCGAAGGAAAGATCTGGGTGTCGAATATCCTCGGGAACAAGATTGAGGTGTACGATAAAACCACTCGTCAGAAACTCTTTAGATTCCCCGAAGCTGAGAAGGGGAAAGAATATTTCCTCTACTCACCAACCAACCTCTTCGTCACTGCCGATAAGGTCTATGTGAGCGATATGGGCGATTTTAAAGTCAAAATATACGATCATAGCGGCAAATTCCTCTCTGCAGTCGGGAGCAACGGTAAAAACCCGGGGCAGTTCGTTCGTCCGAAAGGGATCGCGGTCGACCAGGAGTCAAACCTTTATGTGGTCGATGCGGGATTCGAGAACACTCAGATCTTTAACCGGGATGGTAAGGTTCTGATGTTTTTCGGGGGGCCTTACAAGGAAAGACCAGGGGACATGTGGCTGCCGGCCAAGGTCGCCATCGATTACCAGAACCTTGATCACTTCCTGAAATTTGTGGATCCGCGTTTTGATCTGAAATACCTGATCTTCGTTACCAACCAGTATGGTCCCGACAAAGTGAACGTATACGGATTTATTGAACATAAAAAGTAGGCAATCCTTTTGATGGGTTCTGTTAAAAATGACATATTCTTTATCCTGGTTGTACTGGCATTCTCATTTCTGGTGGGCTGTTCTCATAAAGTCCTGACTGTATTTTTTGATGGGGTTCCTGAATCGAACGACTCTACAAAAGTTGCGGTAAAAAAACCCGCTGGTCAAACAGACACCTTACTTACTGCAGAGATTACCGCGAACCTGGCCGGACTCCAGAACTCCGTTCATCCTCCTTTTCAGAATAAGAAATGCATTCTCTGCCATGATCCGGGCTCGACCACTAAACTTCAGACCCCGCAACCGGGGTTGTGTTATGTGTGTCATGACGATTTCAGCCTGAATTTCAAATTCATTCACGGGCCAGTGTCCGGAGGATTCTGCACCTCATGCCATAATCCGCATAAATCGAATTTCAAAAAACTGCTTATCCGGCAGGGTCAGGAATTATGCCTTTACTGCCATGATTCGAAAGAGGTTTTAAAACAGGCCGCCCATGTGAACATCGGAGATGCCGACTGCATTACCTGTCACAATCCTCATGGCGGGAACAAGAGATATTTTTTAGCCGGAAATGAATAATAGGATGGTGAGCCGGAAGATCTTATATCTTATTTTACTCCTTCCCTTCCATGGGTTCGGGCAGAACGGTAACGGGAACCACAAGTTCTGGCAGCTGACCTCCCTGAACGGGGCCATCCAGGTTGGGGGACATTACCGCTATCAGGAAGGAACCACCAATGAGATCTACAATTACCAGAAGAGTTCGCGCCTCTACGGAGGGATACTTGCCAACACCACCAGCTATTTCTATCATCCGAACCTTCTGTCGCTCGACCTTGGGGTGGAATTTAACCCAGAGATCGGGAAGGATCTCTTTCTCGTGGTTCCCGACCAGGCAGAGGTCCGGACGATGCAGAAGATCAATATTGCGGCGACCCTTTTCAGGCAGAGAACATTCACCCTCGGGGCATTTTTCAACTACAACATGGTCTATACAAACCGTGAGAACCTTTCCAACATCAAATCAAACGGAACGAACTGGGGCGCCAACCTCAACTTCTCCAATAAGATCCTGCCTTTCCAGGCCAGCTACCAGCAGAGCAAATGGCATGAAACCGAAATCGCAACTGGCAGAACCTTTCTGACCAATACTAAAAATTTCCAGGCCAGGATCGATAAATCATTCTCCTCCCACGACAACAACGAGCTGACCTATTCCCACAATGATTACTTCAGGCAGGATGCGCTGCTTTACGATACACGGAACATATCCGACAACCTGCTGCTAAACAACACCATCTATTTCGATCACAAACGGAATTATTACCTGATCTCGAACATTTCCGGGATCGATCAGCGCGGCAACGATGCATTCCGGAGGTTTCAGATCGATGAAGGGGTCTCCCTTAATCTTCCGATGCATTTCATCCTTTCGACAAATTATTTCTTCTATAATTACCATAGAGCAACCCAGGATCTTAATCAGCATCAGGTTTCCGGGACCCTGCGTCATAAACTTTACCAGAGTCTCACGACAGGCATCTCCGGTGAGTACAACTCACTCGTTCATACTTTTTATAAGGAACAGAATTCCAAGACGGGAATCGAAATCCTCTATGAAAAAAAGATCCCGCTTAAAGGGCTCCTCGCCCTTTCCTATGTCTTCAACTGGCAGCGTCAGAACAGGCAAAGCGATCCGGTGCAGCTTCCTATTCTCCATGAAGAGCACACGCTTACCGACGGAAGAATCGTCCTGCTCGACAAGGCTTTTGTCGATCCATCAACGGTCGTGATCAAGGATGTTACAGGCACGATCATCTACCAGCCCGACTTTGATTATCTCCTGATACAGAGGAATGATTTTCTCGAGATCCAGCGGATACCGGGGGGACAGATCCCCAACAACGGAAAGGTCTATGCCGACTATATCTCAATGCAGCCGGGATCATACCGTTATGATGTCCTTTTCAATAACCTCAACGCAAGCATATCCCTCTGGAACAGGCTGGTGGAGGTATATTACCGTTTTGCAAAGCAGGATTACTTTAATCTTGTCACTGCCGAATACCTGACCCTGAACTATTTCACCCAGCAGATTGCCGGATGCCGGCTTGAGTACCGTTTTGCAAATGGCGGGGTAGAGTACGAAAATTACAACAGCTCCATCATCCCTTACCGCATGATGAAATACTATGTAGCGTTGCAGGGAAACATCAAAGGAAGGTTTACATTCAGCCTTAACGGGAACCTGAGACAGTACAACATGCTGGAAGATAACACAAGGCAGACTTACGCTGATATCATCGGGGCAGTCGGATACAATTTCGGACCGCAGACAAGGGTAAGCCTTGAGGTTGGATACCGCAAGCAGGTTGGAAAAGAGATCGACCTGAACCTTCTCACTGCAAGGACCGAGTTCACGACGGTCTTCAGGCAGGTTTTTTTCAAGATAGGGTTTGAGATCTATGGCCGGGATTACCTGAGCGAAAGGACCAACTTTTTTGGCGGATACGTTCAGATCGTAAGAAATTTTAACTGGCATAAAAAGTAACCGCGCAACATGATGAAGCTTCTGACCATTCCTTTTCTGCTGATCCTGATCGCAATCACCGTTGATGACTTCGGAAGTCCCGTCGATCCTGGTGAAAAAAAATGCCTCGATTGCCACGCTGCCATTTTGCAGGAAAGTTACAAGCATCAGCCAGTCACAATAAATTGCAGCGCTTGTCACCACCCGACAGGAAAACCTCATCCCGGGGGTAAGGAAAAGGGCTTCAGGCTGGAGAAAGAGATCCCGCAGCTTTGCTATACATGCCACGAAGTAAAGAACAATAAGAGGAATGTCCATCCTCCCGCGCAGAGGGGAAAATGCATGAGTTGCCATACTCCTCACAGCTCCCCCCAGCCGGGCCTGCTGATCATGTATCCTGTCGCAACCCTCTGCCAGGAGTGCCACGACCTGGATATGACAGGAAAAAAATCACGGCATCAGGCTGTGGCCGACGGGAACTGCATGAACTGCCACGAACCCCATCAGTCGGATTTCAAAATGCTGGTCAAATCAGACCGTCCCACGCTCTGCACCTCGTGTCACGAAAATATCAAGGCACTTACCAGTCTGAAGACCGTACATCCACCCTTTGAGCGGAACTGCCTGATCTGCCATTCGGGTCATAGTTCGGATGAGGCCCACCTGGTAACCCTGAAGACCAAAGAGCTTTGCTACGGGTGCCATGAGGATGTCCAGGCTGACCTTCAGGATCTGCAACGGGTTCATCCGCCGACGGCCGCCGACAGCAGCTGCTTTACCTGCCATTCGCCCCATGCATCCGCCAATAAAAAACTACTGATCTCCGAAGAGAAAAAGCTCTGCCTCAGTTGTCATGGCAAACCTGCAGGCACGGAGACCAAGAACGCCCCTGATGTTGCGCAGACTATCCGGAATAGCAAGTTCCTGCATGGTGCTATGGAGAAAGAGGGATGCTCGGGATGTCATCGCCCGCATGCCTCGAAAAACAGGGACCTTCTGTCGAGCTGCTTCTCACCCGATTTTTATACTGTTGCGTCAAAAGATACCCTTGCCCTCTGCTTCAACTGTCACAAACCTGAACTCATCGAACAGCCAATAACCTCTTTTTCGACTGGTTTCAGGAACGGGCAAACCAATCTACACTATGTTCATGTCCAAGGGGATAAGGCCAGGAACTGCACTGTTTGCCATAATGTACACGGAGCCCAGAACAAATTCCTGATCGTTGACAAGATCCGGTTCGGCGACTGGCAGATGCCTATGCGTTTCACTTTTTCAGAATCGGGAGGATCCTGCTCACCGGGTTGCCACGGGGAGAAGCATTACAGGAGGTAAAATCACGGTATCTCAACCACAAACGAAGTTTCCACATTCGGGATGGATTTCACGCTGAGGGTTCCCCTGTGAAGTTGCACGATCTGTCTTGAAAGACTAAGTCCTATGCCTGTCCCTTTCTCCTTGGATGTATAAAAGGGTACGAAGATCTTGTCGAAATGGGTGACCGGTATACCGCAGCCATTGTCGGATACGATGATTTGCGTCTTCCCGTTCATCTGGGTGACCGCCTGTAGTTTGATCTCAGCGTTCCGGGTTCCGGAAAGCGCTTCCGCGGCATTCTTCAGGAGGTTGATGACTGCCTGCTCCAGCAGGGGTGCATCGGCATATATCCTGGCTGCCCCGTGGTCGATCTGGCTCGTGAACCGGATACCCTGTTCCTTGAAAAGGGGCTGGAGAAGCAGGGCGATCCTTTCGAAGAATTGCTTCGTCCCTATTGGTTCAATCACCGGCATCGGGATGCGCAGAAGGTTGTGAAAGGCCTGGGTGAATCCGATCAATCCACGGCTCCTGATGGCAATTGCCTCAAGACCCTCTTCGAGGAAGGTCACTGTGACAGGTGAAAGCGACTGCTGCTCCTTCCGCTCGGTACGGACACGTTCGAACAGGCTGTTGGTGAGGGAGGTGATCGGTGTGACGGAATTCATGATCTCGTGGGTGAGGACCCGGATCAGCTTCTGCCACGATTCTATCTCCTTTTCATCCAGCTCTTTCCCAATATTCTGCACCGAGACCAGCTTATACCCTTTTTCCAGGAGACTGAATTCTGAACAGATCAGGGAAACCTGGATGATTTCACCTTCGGAAAAATATTTCACCAGCCGCCTTTCTCCCGAACGGATCCTGTTGAATTCGGCATGTAATTCCGGATGCTTCTCTTCCAGCCGGGAAATGTTCAGCAGCGGTGCTGTCTGCATGAGATCCTTGAATGCCCGGTTTACCAGGAAGATGGTTCCGTCCTCCTCAAAACAGAGGATTCCGATGTCGACCTGCTCCACGAGGTTTTGCAGGAAGATGTGCTGGACCTCCTTTTCCGTGCTGATCTTGTGAAATTTCGAGCTGATTTTATGAAAAAGGTCATAGATCCCGGCCACAGACCTGCCTTTCACCGTTCCCGACCGGTAGATCGAAAAATCATTGTTCAGCAGGGCGGTCAGAAAGAGCCGGATATCGGCATGGATCTTCCCCAGGAAGAACCAGAAGTCGGTTGCAAGGATCACCAGAAGTACAATGGAAAAGACCGATCGGATCGTGTTTTTCAATACAAACATGCAATATATGGCCAGCCCGGTGGCCAGGATGATGCCCCCGATCCGCAGGAGCAGCAGGAGCCTGAAATTCCTAGAGCCCATATTTTTCGAGTCTGCGGTATAATGCACCACGGGTCAGCCCGAGTTCCGGGGCAGCCTTGCTGATATTCCCGTTGTGTTTTTTCAGGCAGTCGATGATCGTCTTCTTTTCCAGATGGTCAAGGTCAAAGATTTCCAATACAGGGAGATCTGGGGGCATATCCATGGTGAAACTGAAATCCTCGTTCGAAAGCGAATTCCCCGTACAAAGGATCAGTGCCCGTTCCACGGCATGCTGTAACTCCCTGACATTCCCGGGCCAGGGGTATTTCATCACTCTCTCCAGGAGGTTATTACCGACCTTGAGATGGGTCTTGTTGTATTTTCGACCATAGATCTCCATGAAATGCCGGATCAGGAGGGGGATATCGTCAGTTCTTTTGCGAAGGGGCGGAAGATCGATCTGTACGGTGTTAATACGGTAGAGCAGGTCCTGGCGGAAGCTGTTCTCGAGGACCATCTGGTTCAGCGGTTTGTTCGTTGCACAAACCAGCCTGACATCGATCCCTGTTGTTTTGTTGCTGCCAACCCGGGTGAGGGTTCTGTTCTGCAGCACCGCAAGCAGTTTGGCCTGCATGGCCAGTGAGAGGTTCCCGATCTCGTCGAGGAAAAGGGTTCCGCCCGAGGCAGCTTCAAACCTGCCGATCCGGTTCTCCTTCGCGTCGGTAAATGCCCCCCTAACGTGGCCGAACAGCTCGCTTTCAAAGAGTGTCTCGGCAATTGAGGAGAGGTCAACGGTCACGAAGAGTTCACCTGCACGCAAAGAGCCCCGGTGGATAGCCCGGGCGATCAGCTCCTTACCGGTACCGTTCTCGCCCAGGATCAGGATATTGGCATCGGTTGGGGCTGCTTTTCCAATGGTCTCAAAGATCTTTTTCATTGCCGGCGACTCGCCGATCATTTCACCCTGGATGAGATCCGAAGAAGAGCCGAGAGCCTGCTGACGGTCTTTTAGAAAACTGACGGTTTTCTGTGATTTGCTCAACGTTGCCGCGGCATGCACCGTAGCCAGGATCTTTCCGTTCTCCCAGGGCTTGACAATGAAATCGATGGCGCCAAGCTTGATGGCATCCACGGCAACCGTTATATCACTGTAAGCTGTGATCAGGATGACATTGGTATCGGGCGACAACTCCCTGACCCGTTTCAGCCAGTGGATCCCCTCCCTGCAGGATGTCTCCCCAGCCGAAAAATTCATGTCGAGCAGCATCACATCGGCTCCCTGCCTGCCCAGGTGTTCCGGGATCTCTTCAGCGGAGGAGAGGCATGTGATCTTTTTGTAAAACGGATCGAGCAGTACTTTCAGGCTCAGGCGGATGTAGTCGTCGTCGTCAACGATAACTATGTTCAAATCTTCTTTCATTTAGACTGTTGTTAACCCCTCCCCCGTCCCCTCCCCCGTCCCCTCCCCTTCAAGGGGAGGGGTGACGGGGAGGGGTCTTTTTACATTTTCAACCCAAAGATAATTCAAATTGTCCGGAAACGGACATAAAAATTGCATCAAAACCGGACAATAATTGCAAAGGTGAAACTGATTTGTTCATGTATCATTCAGAATATGAATATTATACAGAAATGGCACATGTTTTGGAAGGATATAGATGATCACAGCTAAAAATAAAATACCATGATCCGAAATTTCATCCTTGTCCTTTTCCGCAATACCATCAAAAGTCCGGTTTACTCCCTGGTCAATATACTGGGTCTCTCCGTCGGACTGGCTTGTGCGATCCTTATCCTGATGTGGGTCTCGAGCGAAGTGAACTACAACAAGTGCCATAAAAACTACGACCACCTTTACCGGATGTACGAGATCCAGCTCTATAACGACCGGCCTCCTTTTTATGTTTATGCAACGCCTACTCCACTGAATGAATTCCTGGTGAAAAATTTTCCGGAGGTCAAGACGGGCACCAGGGTATTTCCTTCCGAGGTCGTGATCAAATATGCAAACAAGCTGTTCAATGAGCAGCGGGGATGTTTCATGGATACCACGGCCTTTGATGTCCTCACCATCCCGCTGATCAAGGGGGATCAGGCCACCTGTCTCAAAGACAAATATTCGGTGATCATGGAAGAGAAGACGGCCAAAAAGTATTTCGGGAATGCAGACCCCATCGGCCGGGTCATCAGGGTCAACAGCCTTGTGAGTTGCAAGGTGACCGCAATTTTCAAGGAACTGCCCGATAATACCCATTTCAAATATCGGATGATTTTTCCGATGGAACTGGCCCCATTGGTATTCCACCAAGTGCGCATGCAACAGTGGGGTTCGAACTTTCTTGCAACCCTGGTCATCCTCAAGGAGGAGACCTCCATCCAACTCCTGGAGCACAAGGTGAATACCCTCAGGAAAAAGGATGATCCCCGGACCAACACGACCTTTCACTTCAGGCATATTTCCCAGACCCGGCTGAAGAGCCTGGATCCGACCGGGACAGGAAGGATGTTCACCGTGACGATTCTTGCCTCCTCTGCGCTCTTCCTGCTGCTGATCGCATGCATCAACTTTATGAACCTTGCCACGGCTCGTTCGGCCAACAGGGCAAGGGAGGTAGGCATCCGTAAGGTGGTGGGGACCGACCGTAAAACGATCATATTACAGTTCCTCGGGGAATCGCTCATCATCTCCTTCATCTCCTTCGGGATCTCTATCCTGCTGACCGACCTCTTCCTTCCGACCTTCAATGCCCTCTCGCGAAAAGCACTCTCCATCTCCGACTGGGACTTTCCCTTTGTCGGCGGACTGATCCTCCTGACGATCCTGGTCGGAATTTTTTCGGGGGCCTACCCGGCCTTTTATCTTGCAAGGTTCCAGCCAACCGAGGTGCTTAAGGGCACCCTGAGCAGGGGCGCCAAGAGTGCCACATTCCGGAAGGTCATGGTTGTGCTTCAGTTCACCCTGACCATCATCCTGATCATAAACACGACCTTCCTTTTCAGACAGTTGATCTTCGTCCAAAACAGGGAGTTGAACATCGACAGCAACAATGAACTTTGCCTGAGCATCGACCCCAGGATGAATACGAAATATGATCTGCTGAAAGGGAAGCTGAAGTCGATCCCTGAAGTGGTGAACGTTACCGCCTGCTCCCAGCCTCCGATAGAGATGGGAAGCAATACCGGTGGCGTTTACTGGGAGGGACTTGACACCACAAAGGGCGTTTTATTCACCTCCCTTATTGCGGATGAGGAACTCGTGGAAACCTTTAAGCTCAAGATCGTGGAGGGAAGGAATTTCGACAAGAACCTTGCGACCGATACGGCAAACTTCCTGATCAATGAAACGGCCGCAAGGATCATCGGGAAAAAGCCGATCGTCGGTGTAACCTTTAGCGTATGGGGCGTCAAAGGAAAGATTATCGGGGTTGTGAAGGATTTCAATTACCAGCATATGCAGAGCGAGATCGAACCCCTTTTCATTATGACGGCGTATAAGCAGTATTCGCAAATTATCGTTATCCGGTTGCAATCCGCAAACATGGATCTGGCGGTGAGCAAGGTTCAGAATGTTGTCCGGGAGATCTATCCTGATTATCCTTTTGAAAAAGGTTGGATTAATGATATCTTTGAAGCCACATACCAGGGAGAGAAACAATTGAGGGACATCCTGAAATATTTTACAATCATTGCCCTTTTCATTTCCTGCCTGGGGTTGCTGGCACTTTCTTCCTATATTTCTGAGCAACAATCGAAGGTGATGGTAATTCATAAAATACACGGGGCCTCCTTTTTCCAGATCCTTGTGATGATGATGTGGGAGTTCGGAAAGTGGGTTGTTCTGAGTGCATGCATCGCCGTTCCCATTGCCTTGTTTACGGTGAGCCAGCTTTTCAAAAGTTATGCGTACCACACCCCCATATCGGCCTGGGTATTTCTCCTGGCCTGTCTCGGAGCCATCCTTATTGCAGCTCTTACAGTATTATACCAGGCCATCAAGACGGCAAGACGTAACCCGGTTGACTATTTAAAATATGAATAACAAAATCAAATCAAACAAAGGAATATGATTAAGACAACCAATCTTAGCAAAGTTTTCAGGACCGATGAAATCGAAACCACAGCCCTGAACAACGTGAGTTTTGAAGTAAAGAAAGGTGAGTTTGTCGCCATCATGGGACCCTCCGGGTGTGGCAAATCCACCCTGCTCAATATACTCGGACTGCTGGACAACCCTTCAGGCGGCGACTATTTTTTTCTCGACCAGAATGTGAGCCCGATGACCGAACGGCAGCGCGCCAGGCTCCGCAAACACAACATCGGTTTTGTGTTCCAGAACTTCAACCTGATCGACGAGCTGAATGTATTTGAGAATGTCGAACTTCCACTGCTCTACCTTGGCATGTCGGCCAAAGACCGCAAGGCACGGGTCGACAAGATACTCGAACAGGTCGAGATCGTTCACCGGAAAAAACATTTCCCGGTGCAACTGTCGGGCGGGCAGCAGCAGCGTGTTGCAGTGGCCAGGGCGGTTGTGGCCAACCCATCACTGATCCTTGCCGACGAGCCGACAGGGAACCTCGACTCCGCCCACGGCGAAGAGGTAATGAACATGCTTACAGCCCTGAATGACAAGGGAACAACCATCATCATGGTGACTCACAACCAGAGGGATGCCAAGTACAGCCGGAGGATCATCAACCTGTTCGACGGGCAGATCATCAGCGAGAACAGGTAACCTTTATTAATCAGCAGCATCTAAGAAACCGTAACCGGAACAAATCCGAAAGCAGAGAAAATCATGGGAATGGACAAAGTCATAGAGAAGAAGAAATGGCCGCTGAAAAAAATATTTTACCTGATTGGTGGGGCGCTCCTGCCAATCCTGGTCCTCTGGCTGATCTTCTTCAGGGATAATGCCTCCAGTCTCTATGTCGACCGGGAACAGGTGACCATTGCCACAGCCGAGCGGGCCAATTTCCAGGAGTATATTCCACTCGATGGTACCATTCAGCCCATCAAGACCATCGTGATCGATGCCATCCAGGGTGGCAGGGTAGAACGAATATTCGCAGAGGATGGCGCCATGCTTGAAGCAGGCGATACCATCCTGAAGCTCTCCAACCAGGCCGTTGAACTGGACTGGATGTTCCGCGAAACCCAGATGTACGATATCATCAACAACCTGCAGAATACCAAGCTCAACATCGAGCAGACAAAGTTCCAGAGGGAGAAGGAGATTGCCGACCTTGACTACAGGATCGACAAGACCAGGTACGACTTCGACATGAAGGAGCGGTTCCATAAGGAGGGGCTCATCTCCGACAAGGAGTACCAGGATGCAAAAAGGGAATTCCTTTCACTGAAACGACAGCGGGAGATCAGTCTCAGGTCGCAGAAGCACGACTCGATGTTCAACGTATTGCAGGTGATCCAGATCAAGCAGTCGATCGACCGCCTGACTAAAAACCTGGCCCTTCTAAAGGAAAACCTTGCAAGCCTTTACGTCAGGGCCCCCTTTTCCGGACAGCTTTCGAACTTCAACCGCGAGATAGGGGAGACCAAGAGCCCCGGTCAGAACCTTGGCCAGATCGATGTCAGGGACGGTTTTAAGGTCAACGCCAGGGTGGATGAACGGTACATCACCCGTGTTTTCAAGGGACAGGAGGGAACTGTCGATTTCAACGGGAACATGATACCTGTCCAGATCAGCAAGATCTACACACAGGTCACAGGTGGTTCCTTTGAAGTTGACTTTACCTTTACAGCTCCGCCCCCTGTGGCCATGAAGATAGGGCAGACCCTCCCTTTGCAACTTAAATTCAGCGGCGTCACCAAGTGCATCATCATTCCGCGTGGCGGATTTTACCAGGAGACCGGCGGCAACTGGATTTATGTTGTCGAACCATCAGGCGACATGGCAGTCAGGCGCAACATCCGGATTGGCAGGCAGAACACCGACTTCTATGAAGTGCTCGAAGGGCTTCATGCCGGCGAAAAGGTAGTCGTATCCTCTTACCAGGCCTTCGGATCGAAGGACAGGCT
>JBAXRT010000035.1:0-23254 GCA_037131065.1 bacterium
GGGATTCCATCTCTTCAATTACCTCCTTATATTCACTTGCTGTTATTCCCCTGGATAATCCTTTGAAGGAGTCAGCATCTCCAGCCGGGTAATACTGGGACATAAGAGAAATATGCAATTTAGGGGAGATTTCGTTTGCAATAAAATGAAGTATGTCCTTGCTGTTCCTGGTCTGTCCCGGAAGGATAAGGTGGCGCAATACTATCCCTGATTCCGCAATCCCCTCTCCGGAAAGGATGAGGGTGGATCCTTTCTGCCGGAACATCTCTTTTAGTGAGCTGGAAGCGATCTCAGGATAATCGGGAGCCCCTGAAAACCTTGATGCCAGCCCGGAGTCAAAATATTTAAAATCAGGCAGGTAGAGATCGATCAGGCCTTCTAGCGATCGGAGGGTTTCAGGCTTGTCATACCCGTTGGTATTGTATACCCAAACTGGATTATAACCCAAGTGTTCAATTACGCTGATGATTACCTTAACCTGAGGAATTACATGTGATGGTGACACAAATCCGACCATATTTATCCCGGTGTCAAGTATGTCGGTAATCCTGGAAACAACCTCCTCAAGATTCATCCCGCTGTTTGTCCTGTCCCTGCTGACATCACTGATCTGGTGATTCTGGCAAAAGACACATTGTAGATTACAGTTCGTAAAAAAGATATTGCAGATGCCCAGGGGACCACTGATCACTGGTTCCTCACCCTTATGGATGCAAATGGACGCAATGTTGAACCCGTTGCCGGTCCTGCAGTAGCCAACACTTCCTTTCACTCTGTTTGCATGGCAGTTCCTCGGGCATAACGAACAATCTTCCAACTCAGAAAGGGGGTAAAGAAAGGCATCATAGTTCATTGAAACGAAGTGTAAATTGTCTATTTTTGAAACCACAAAAGTACGTTTTAGAATGATAGATTTCCCGAAGTACACCCATATCATCTGGGACTGGAACGGAACATTGCTTGATGATGCCTGGCTGTGTGTGGATATTATGAACGGTATGCTTTCCGCAAGAGGTCTTCCGCTGAAAACACTTGAAGATTACCGTTCCATTTTTAACTTCCCTGTAAGAGATTATTACGAGAAGCTTGGTTACGATTTTAACAAGGAACCATTCACCGATGTCGGGATGGAGTTCATGGTATTATATAACCAGCGTCAGAAAGAGAGTTTCCTGCATCCCGGTGTCAAAGAGGTTTTGCAACTTTTTTCAGAAGCAGGATTTAAGCAATTTATCCTTTCGGCAAGAGAGGAGAACGAACTACTCACAGAAACCCGTAATCTCGGCGTAGATCATTTTTTTTCCGGCATCTATGGATTGGATGACCATTATGCACATGGAAAGAATCATGTGGGAGCCAGGTTGCTAAAGGAGATCAGTGTTCCTCCCGGAAGACTGGTATTTTTCGGGGATACGTGTCATGATGCCGAGGTGGCGGAGGAACTGGGGATTGACTGCATCCTGATTTCAAACGGTCACAATTCTATGGAAAGACTCGAGGCGCTGCAACTGCCGATCGTCTCCTCCTTGGTGGAATTAAAAAAGATGTTATGAGACGGATCTTTGCATTCATTTTTTTATTCAGTTTTCTCTTTTCTGAGATCGGATCTCCAGGTCTGGCATCTCAAACCATCAAGGGGAAAAGCATCAAGAACCATAGCCTTAAGCTTAAAAAGAAAAATTTCTCCATTGTTCAGGATACCATTATTAATGTCGGTTTCCTGGGGCTAAAACCATACGATAAATCGTCTCCGGCTGTTAGGAAAGCATTTGATTACCTGAAGAATGAAAAAAAAGTCAGGGCAGAATTCCTGACTTTCCATGAGGTAAGCAAAAGCAAATTATCGCCGAACCGCTACCATGTCCTTTGGATACATCATCCTGACAGTACTACCTTAGCAATGGGTGAAAATATGGCTAAAGCAATTCCGGTGGTCAAAAGGTATCTCAATCAGGGCGGGAATCTATTTCTTACCCAGCAGGCCTTCCATTTTATCAATCTCCTGGGACTTGAATCAGAGATTCCCACCGACAGTTCAAAGAGCTCAGTTGACGATGGGTATGGCCGCAGGCTCGGATTTCATGTTTTCAGGGAACATCCGCTGTTTGCAGGGATGAATGGCGGGGCTTACATTTTACGGGCAGGCAGAGATATGACGACCAGGATCACCGGGTTTTTCGGAGACCAGGTTCCAAAGAACGGCAAAGTGGTTGGAGTTGACTGGGATTATATTTTCGTGAGGGAGGATTCAAAACTACTCCTGGAGTATGAAGCCGGAAAAGGGAGGGTCATTGCTGTCGGCGGGTACATTGATTTTACCGAGCCAAACCTGAACCGCCTTCATCTGGAGTTGTTCACCAGGAATTGCCTGGCATATATTTCAGGAAAAAACAAAAAATCCGAAAAGTATTACTGGGACTATGAGAAGAACATAGTTACAGAAGGAAGCACCGGACCTTCGACCATAAACCCGGGGGTTAATATCCGGAAGGGTTCACGATGGAAGTTGGCAGAAGACGAAATGACACTCAGAAAAAGGTATGCTTCGGGCGATTATTATGATGTTGCCGGTGAACGGATGCTTGTCATGGGACGGGAAAATTCCGGGATCGAGGAAGTTTGGGCACACCCATTCATGGCCTTCAGGGATTTTGAAGCTGGAATCAGATTCGCTTACAGAGATACCATTTATCAGTTAAGTGATGAGCGTCCCGAACTGGAAGTGCATCCCGGCTTCGTGGTGAGGCTTTATAAGTTTCCAAGGGCTTACCTGAAGGAGGTCATCGTCTGCGATCCGGCTGAACCAGGCTGTGTGGTGCATTATGAATACAACGGGGTTTATGATGCTGAGCTTTTTATTCGTTTCAAGTCAAACATGAGGTGGATGTGGCCTTACTCCGAGCGGGTTACAGGGAGAATCACCCACCGTTGGGATACTACACTGAATGCTTTTGTATTTCAGGATAAATCGAAGGATCTTAATGTGATTTTAGGCAGTGCCAGGAAGCCTTCCGGCTGGATTTCCGGTCAGTTTGAAAATATTTCGTTCGGTAAGCGAGGAGAAAAGCTGGCAGGGGTCCCGACAGCCCTTTTCCAGGCAATGGGTGCCATGAGCTTTCCTTTGTCGGCTACTGATATCCTTGATATTGTATTTTCATCCACCAGTGAAGGAATTGAGAAGACCTGTAATACCTATTCCGGGATCTTGTCTGATCCGGCCAGGGTATTGGAGAATAATGCTGCTGCTGTTTCCCGGTTGTTTTCCAACAATCTTTTAATAACTACTCCTGACATTAATTTCAACAAAGGGTACAGGTGGGCTTTGTTCGGTACCGACCGGTTCATGGTTAGGACCCCCGGGATGGGAACAGCGCTTGTAGCAGGGTACTCGACCACCAGGCGCGGCTGGGACGGGGGGCAAAAGATAAACGGCCGGCCGGGATATGGCTGGTATTTCGGTCGAGACGGCGTATGGAGCGGGTTGGCTCTGAACGACTACGGTGATTACGACAATGTGAAAAAGGAGCTCAGGTTTTTCAACAAATACCAGGATCTCACCGGTAAGATCTTTCATGAAGCAACCACATCGGGATTCATCCATTACGATGCTTCTGATGCCACCCCCCTTTACATTCTTCTCGCCGGCCGTTACTTCCGTTATAGCAACGACACGACCTTCATCAGGGAGACATGGCCGAATATCAAAAAGGCCATCAATTTTTGTTTTTCAACCGATACTGACCAGGATCACCTGATTGAAAACACCAATGTAGGCCATGGCTGGGTTGAAGGAGGAGAACTTTACGGATCGCATTCCACCCTTTACATGGCGGGTTGCTGGGCCTCTGCCCTTTCGGAGGCAAAAAACATGGCCCAGTTCATCCGGGACCCGGATGCCGAAGGCTACGGAAGAGAGTCAGATCTGATCAAAAAGATCATCAATACCGATTTCTGGAATGAAAAGGGACAATTCTATTCATATGGGAAAAACAGGGATGGGTCTTACCGCCATGACCCTACTGTCCTGCCCGCTGTCCCGATCTATTTTAAGCTGGCCGACAAGGAGAAAGCATCACAGGTGTTAAAGCAATACAGTTCGAATGCCTTCACGACCAACTGGGGCACAAGGATCGTCCGGGATGACAGCCCCTATTTTAATCCCAGGGGTTACCATTATGGAAGTGTCTGGCCATTGTTTACAGGATGGACAGCACTTGCAGAATACTCCTATGGGAATTACAACCAGGGATTTTCACACCTGATGAATAACCTGAACGTCTACAAGTCATGGGGGCTGGGATATGTCGAGGAGGTCCTGAATGGCTCGGAGTACCAGCCGTCGGGTGTATGTCCCCACCAATGCTGGTCGGAGACGATGGTACTTCAGCCTGCACTGGAGGGAATGCTTGGCCTCGATATTCACGCACAACAGAACAGGGTCAGTTTTTCACCCAGGATTCCCGCCATATGGGATTCACTCCGGGTTGAACATATCCGTATCGGAGATAAGAAAATTGATTACAGTTACTGGCGGGAGGGCAGAAATTATCACTACCGCTTCAGCATTAAGGGTACTCCTGTCGAGGTTGATTTTATGCCGGTATTCCCTGCCGGAACTGTCGTTGAACAGGCCCTGATGGATGAAAACGATCTTGTATTCACGAGTTTTTCAACACGCCAGTATTCAGCTATTTTGGTTCAGTTCCAGCTCGGAAATGAAGTGAGGATTGACCTGAAGGCTGACAAAGGTATTTCAGTTATCCCGATCGTTCCGGATCCCAAACCAGGGTATCCCGCTGCAGGCATGCGGATTATAACCACAAACCTGACCGGTAAGGAATATTCCGTTGAACTTGAGGGCAAACCGCATTCTGATGAGAAGATACAGGTCTACTGCAACAACCAGGAGATTGACCGTGTAGAAAACGGAAGATTCCTTGGCAGGAAAGGACCTGTTATGGATATAGGTGTTGATTTTCCTGTGACCAATGAAAAGTATTCCCGGACTACTGTCAGGATAATACTGAAATAAAGCATTCTACATGAAACATATTTTAGCCCTGATTTTCCTGATTTTCCCTCAATTCATCTCTGCACAATTCCTTTCAAAACTAAGCGCTGACCGGAATAGTGCCTTGTATACAACCTATGCGGCTCCCATTTCAAGATCGGAGTATAAAACCGACCAGGGTTACCAGTTGTTGTGGAATGATCCGGACCGCGGAGTATCTTTTATTTCAAGGGACGGACCTTCTCTTGGCATTGCGTTCAAATCGGGACAGGAGCTCAGATTCAGGCTTGGAGAGCTGTTCAGCGAGGCGGTTGTGACACAATCATACAGTGACCTTGTCAACCTCTATTACTATCCTTTCAGGGAGATCAGGGTTGAGGTCTTTTTTACCGTATACAGTTCAACACAGGTCATTTGCCGCTACCGGATCTCGAATGAAGGAAATTCTGACATGGAGCTAAATGTGTTTCCCTTCCTGGTGATACCTGCTGAGCGCGATACACTTAACTTTGGTCATTCGAACCTTGCTGACGGATATACCTTTTCGATCCATAAAAAAAGGGATTCATGGATGGTGGAACAAAAGATCCCGCTGAATGAAAATCTGAGCGGATTAGTCCTCTCTTCTGTGCCGATGGACAGTGTACATTTGTTCAGGAGTACAGCCGGAAGTTCAAAAAATTCAAATAAAGATGTATACAGCCAGATAAAAAATCTTCTTCTGACCGGACTTGCATCTGGTACTAAGGCAGAGGGAATGATTGGCTCACGAAGCCTATCCCTTGCCCCGGGTGATGTGACCGAGTTGCGTGTCGTTGTGGGACTTGACGACCGTTCGATCCGGCCATCTGTCCTTTCAAGAAAATCAAAACCACTTCTAAACCTGAATCTTGAAGAACTGGTAAAGGCTGACGAAAAGGAATATTCACGCATTCCGTCTCTGCCATTTAAAGATATGGACCGTGAGATGTTATACTGGAGTTCATTCTCCCTTTTAAGGCAGTGCATGATGCCACCTGAAGGAGAGTGTCACTACAATTATTACGTTTTCTCCAGGGAGCCCAAATGGGGCTGGGGATACGGTGGTCAGGTATTTCATGAAAGTCTTTCCATGCTTGCCTATGCCTATATGGATCCTGTGAGCGCCATGAATTCCCAGCGGGTATATATGGAGAGACAACAAGCTGGCGGGTACATCAACTACAGGACGGGACCGTACCTGAATGAAATCAATGAATACAACGGGCAGCTTACCTCTTCGGCTCCCTGGTATAATTACCAGAACTTTGAGATTTACAAGGTAACGAAGGACAAGGATTTTTTAAGAGACGCTTATTTCTCGGGGAGAAGATTTTACAAGTTTTATGTTGCAAACCGGGATTCGAACCAAAATGGCCTTTGTGAATGGGGTGGTCATGCTGAGCTGGAATCGGTCAGGGATGCAAGGGTTGCTGTCTGGGATAAAGTCGGATGGCCTTCCAATTTTGAGGGGCCGGATGTCAACAGCATGCTGGTGATGGAGGCCAATTCACTCAAGCAGATGGCTGATATCCTGGGTTTAAAGGAGGAGTCCAAAGCATGGAAGGAAGATGCCGACAAGCGCAAGAGCCTTATCAACAGGTATTGCTGGGACCCTGTCACGAAGTTTTACTACAACATCAACAAGAAGGATCAGCAGTTTACTTTCAGGAACCAGGATGATCTGAAAATAAAGGAGATTATCGGATTCTTACCGTTCTGGGCAGGCGTTAGCGAAAAAGATCAGACTAATTACCTGTTGGAAAAAATGAAAGATCCCGAAGAATTCTGGAGGAGATATGGAGTTCCAACGTTGACAGCAAAAAGTGATTACTACAACCCGATTGGTTATTGGAATGGACCGGTTTGGGTTCAATGGAATTACTTGTTGTTCAGAGGATTATTAGATCACGGCTATATTGCCGAAGCGGAGGAATTGGCGAAACGTGTAACCGATAATATGGTATATCATTTAAAAAATGATCATGTTTTCTGGGAGTTTTACAGTGCGGATGCAAACCAGGCAGGGTGGAATAAGACCTACATCTGGGCCGGAATTGCCGCCCGGTTCTTTCTCGATCTTGAGGATTTTAAGAGTAATTATAAAGATAAGAAAAACAGTCGTTTATGAAAAGAGCCATTCTTTTCCTGATTTTGCTGGTAATATCTCAGGTATCTGTATCACAGCAGTTCAAGCCGGTGGAAGATTACATGGCCATCAATGCCGTTGCAAGTGATCCGCTCTATACAACCTATGCTGCAACCATTTCGCGTTCACGGCTGTATGGCGACAAAGCGTACAAGATGGATTATTTTTCCGATTGCCGTCCTGTTTCCTATTCCAGTGATCATGCCGGTACCATGTTCTGTATCTGGAAAGTGGATGAAGTGGTGATCAACAAGACCGGTGAATATTTCAGGAAGCCGGTTGTAAAGTATTCATTTCCTGACATGGCCATCCTGGAATATGAGCCTTTCAGGGGGATCAAGGTGAAGGAGACCTTTTTTGTCTACAGTTCGACCATTGCAATTGTTGACATGGAGGTAAGGAATGTAGATGAGATACCCCATGAAGTTGCCGTTTACCCGATCCTTGAGTTCGGGAATGATTCACTTGAAATCGTATCCTTTGATAAGGAGCTGGACGGTTACATAGCTAAACATTTCGAAAGTTCTTACAGGCTGATCAGCAGTCTGAGAAGTGAATATGGTTATCCTTCAAAGCTCAGGGATCTTTTTACGGCAAGTCAGAAGGTTTATTCCTATGGAGGTTATTCAGGCGATATGGGTGATTTTTACAATGTTGTAAAAACCGATTTTTATTCCGAGAAAAGAGTTGATTCCTTGAATCTAAAACAACCTGGTCTTGTTGATTTTATCTCTCTTCATATAAAGAAAAGATTGAGGCCAGGTGAAAGAATAAATTTCAGATATCTCAGGGGTGTCCAGGCTCAGGATGAATTGCCTTCGGGATTGATGGCACAAATTGATTCATTAAAAGGGGTTATGTTAAAGACCTACTTTGAAGATAACCTGATCCTCTACTCGAGGATACCAAAAATCGGTTTCCAGAAGAAGAGCGACAAAATAGCCTATATCGGAGCATTCAATCTTGCCAGGGGGTGCATGTATCCTGCCACCGGAAAGACGAAATATAACTTCTATGCTTTTTCGAGAAATCCTCTATGGGGCTGGGGCCATGGACACCAGGTTCTGCATGAGTCGCTGAGCATGCTTGCCTACGTTTACCTTGACCCGAAATCGGCTGAAGGATCCCAGAGGGTATACATGGAACAGCAGCGCGAAGACGGCCTCATTGCTTACCGGCACGGACCAAGGGGTTTACAGGATTATCCACACAAAAATATCTCAACCACTTCGGCACCGTTCTTCAGCTGGATCAACTGGGAAATATACAAGGTGAGCAAGGACAAGGATTTTCTGAAAGATGCTTATGCTTCCGGGACCCGTTATGTTGACTGGCTCATTAAAAACCGGGATACCGATCAGGATGGTACGTTCGAATGGGGGCCATACGGAATCATAGAAAACGTCAGAGACTGGTACAACGCAGTATTTCAGGTCTCGGCAGAGCGATATCTCGATGTCGACAAGGAAGATATCTCTGACGAGCTGGAATGCCTTGACCTTACGCTTATGGTAATCAAGGAAGAGCGTTCACTTTCAGAGATTGCAAGGGTGCTCGGGAAGGAAAAAGAATCGAAACAGTGGCTGGAACTGGCAGAAAGGACCTCAAAACTGGTGAATGAGCGTATGTGGGACGATTCTTCAGGATTTTATTATTCCATCAACAAGAAGGATCACTCCTTTAAATTTTTGACACGGGACCTCAGGAGGCAGGAGATCATCGGTTTCCTTGCACTGTGGGCAGAGGCAGCGCCCAGGAACCGGGCAGAGATCCTGCTCAAAACCTTGACAGATACTACAAAATTCTGGAGAAAGTACGGGGTCCCTACCCTGTCGGCAAAAGATCCATGGTATAGCCCGTATGTTGATTATTGCTGTAAGTGGAATGGTCCCGTATGGCTTCTCTGGGATTATATGGTCTATGATGGTCTGAGGAATTATGGTTACGATGATGTTGCACACCGGCTTGCCCGTAAAATGGTTGATTGTGTGAATGTTCAGCTCGCAAAGAATCATAATTACTGGGAGTCTTATAGCCCAGATAATGAGGTTCTTAACTGTCCTTCGAATTACATCTGGGACGCCATCATTGCCAAATTGCTCATTGAGGAGAATAAGAAATAGTAATTTTGCCTGGTAAATTATTTCATTACGATGAAGAAACTGCAAAAGGGAGCCACAATCATTTTGGCATGCCTCCTTATATACATCCTGAATTCCTGCAACCCGGTAAACAGGGTTGATATCGAACGTTTGTTATCCCCGGCAGCACTACCCTATTTAAAGCAAAGTAAGCTGATACAGGTTTCGAGTTATGATACCACAGGCGGGAATAATGACCGGATTACGATCTCTCCGGGAAAGAAAGCGACCATCCTGAATGTTGACGGTCCGGGATTGATCACAAGGATATGGTTCACCGTTGATTCCCGTGATCCCTATTACTTGAGAAGGATTGTTTTGAGGATTTACTGGGACAAAGAACTCAAGCCCTCCGTGGAGGTTCCTTTGGGCGACTTTTTCGGGAACGGGTTCTCCTATACTCCATATATTTCATCTTATCTGGGCATGACGAGTGGCGGCTTTGTATGTTATTTTCCAATGCCATTTGAAGGACATGCCAGAATGGAGATTGCCAATGAAACCATGCAGGAGATTTTCGCCTTTTATTATCAGATTGATTACCAGAAGGTTGAGGGGGCGATGGACCGTGACATAGGCTATTTCCATGCTTTATGGAAACGCGACATACGAACGAATTATGATTCCAGCTATGTACTGTTCAATACAACAGGCCAAGGGCATGTGGTAGGGATAAACATGAATATGCAGTCGTATGATGGAACCTACGGATACCTTGAGGGTGATGAAAAAGTTTTCGTCGACAATGAAAAAAAGCCATCTATTCATGGGACCGGGACTGAGGATTACTTCTCAGGTGGGTGGTATTTCAGGAATGGGACCTTTTCTGGGCCTTACAGTGGGCTGTTACTCAAGAATGATACATTGGGAAGGATCTCGGCCTACCGTCTGCATATTCTGGATCCGATCCCATTTAAAAAATCGATCAAATTTACGATTGAGCATGGTCATGGAAATGAGGAAATTGCCGATTACAGCAGTACTGCTTACTGGTACCAGATAGAACCTCACAAGCCATTTCCTCCGTTCCCCTCTTCCGGACAAAGGATTCCGCTGCGGGTTGTTAAGCATCCGAAAACGATCAAGGTTGATCGTCTGAAATTCAATTTTGAGGGTTTGAAATCCTACCGCATGGATATGACCGATTATGGTCCGGAGTGGGTCGGAAACAAACAGGTGGTTGTAGAGGCAAAAATGGGTTCCTTCTTCAAGGTAACGATACCATTTCTCACGGAGGTCTCATATGATCTGGATCTCTATTACACAAAAGGTCCCGATTACGGTAATGCTGAAGTTTTTCTCGGGAGAGAGAAAATCGGAGAGATTTCAGGCTATTCTCCGTTTTTATTGCCGAGTGGAAAAGTTTCATTTAAAAACATTAAAAACACCTACAGATCGCTGGATCTGACTATTGTCATATCCGGGAAGGACACAAATTCCAGAGGGTATAAAGTGGGGATTGACGGGGTATTTCTGGAGCCCAAGCGCGATTACATTCCTGAATGGCTGATAACCGGACCTTTCCCTAATCCAAGAAAGACTGAGAGTAACCGACTGGGACTGGATTCGATTTACCCGCCTGAAAACGGCATTGACCCAGAAACCTATTACGGTGGTGCCGACGGGAAACCTATTCGCTGGCATTACGTACAAACCCCAGAGAATGGGTATATTTCTCTTGTTGATAAGATATCGCCTAACGAACTTGTCGTTACATATGCCGTTACTTATCTTTATTCAGCAATGGCAACAAAGGTCAGCCTGTTTATCGGATCTGACGACGGGTGTAAGGTTTTCTTCAATAACAAAGAGATATACAGGTACCTGGGAGTGAGGGTTGCTGAACCAGATCAGGCAGAGATGATACTTGATGTACACCCAGGATGGAACAAATTGCTTCTCAAGGTTGAGAACAACTTAGGAGGATATGGATTTTTCGCAAGGATCCTGGACCCTGAGAAAAAGATTATAACAAGTGCCAGGCAGGAGAACCCGGAGTATGGGAAATCAACTAAATAGGTTATCGATTACAGGTCGTTTTTATCTTTTAATTCCATTCATATTCTTAGGAATATTCTCAGATGGTTTTGCCCAGCACGGTGTAAAACAGGTAAGCCTCGTTCCGGCTGATTTTTGCATATCTTCAGCTGAGATGAAGCTTTATAAAATGATCAATGATTACAGGAGACGTTTTGACCTTCCCTCCATCCCACTCTCACGCTCACTTTGCTTTGTGGCTTCTTCTCACGTAAAGGATCTTTACTTTAATAAACCTGACGAGGCTCCATGCAATTTTCATTCCTGGTCTGACAAAGGGCCATGGAAACCATTCTGTTACCCGAAGGATGAGAATAAGAAAAATTCCGTGTGGGATAAGCCAAAGGAATTTACCTCTTATAAAGGAAAGGGATATGAGATCGTCTATTGGGAAAACAGTTCTGCCATTATCGACAGCATCATGACGTTCTGGAAGTCGGTGGACTATTTCAAGACCTTTCTCATGAATACAGGCAAATGGCAGGGGAAGACCTGGAATGCCATAGGTATCGGTATTTATGAAAACTATGCCTGTGCGTGGTTTGGAGAGGTTCCCGATACCGAGGCTGCACCTTCTGTTTACGGATTGAAAGCAGAAGTAAGACCTGCGGAGACAGACCGAAAAGAACCTGCCGGCGCCCCGGTTGCCGGCGGGGTGGCAAAGCAACCGGCACCAAAGACCAAGGGGAAAAGTGATTCACTTTCGAAAAGTGTCCTGGTGAAGCCAGAGAGGATCGACGGTCTGAATACAAAAGTCTACGTTATCGTGAAGAGCCAGATCCCGTTATCCGAGGCTCGACACTTGCTGGACGGGATTAAGGCAAAAGGATTTCCTGACGCAAAGATCATTCAATTTGGAAACAAGATCCGTATCTCTGTTTATGAATCGATAAGCAAGACAGAGGCAGAGGCTAAACTCTCGGAAGTCAAGAAGGTATATAAAGATGCCTGGTTGCTGAAAAACTGATCCGGAACAGTTTAATCCTTCACATCAATCACACCCCTGAAACCGACCGTGGCATTCCTGTCAAGGCCCGGGCCGATCAACAACAACATTTCAGGATGGTCGGCAGGTAATGGTCCCCCTGTAACATACCATATGCTCGAAGTCGGATGGTAATAGCTACCTCCCCTGATAATGTTGAAATAGTAGCATCCGTTAAAATAGACATCATCCGTCATTTGCCATATGTTCCCTATCATATCCTCAACCCCGAATGGGCTGGCTCCTTTCGGATGGGCAGCGACGGCCGTAGGATGATTGAGGTTGTGGTTGCACAAGGTTGAATCCATTTTATTACCCCAGGGATATTTCCTCATTTCGGCACCCTGGGCTGCATATTGCCACTCCATCTCCGTTGGTAACCTTTTGTTAGCCCATTTCAGGTATACCATGACATCGTCCAGGTTTACATAGACAACCGGGTAATCTTCCTGGCCTACAGGAGGATAGCCGTTGACCCAATGACGGAGGTAATTGGTTGTATCCTTGGGTATGTAAAAAGTTCGTTTCAGAAATATCTTCCACTGGCGGTTAGTGACCGGGTACTTATCGATCAGGAATTTCTTCATTCTGACGGTGATGGTATCGCTGTGATCAGGAAAGGGAATGAAGGGTTCGAGGGTATTAGGATCACGCTTGGTATAGAACCGGAAATCCCCTGAAGGGATGAGCACCATGTCATCAGGAAGAGATGCCGTAAGCATGGTTATCTGAGGTTTTGATATCAGCCGAGGGATGTTTCTTTTAAGTTGAAAGACGCGTTCATCGAGCAGTTCACTTTGGCGGAAGAGCTGGACAACGATCTTTTCCGTTGTCTCCCCGAAATATTCCCAATAGGGAATCGTATTACCAGAAGCTGAAAATGATTTCGGCGTCAGTCCGTAGCGGGGATTTTCTCCAAAAATCAAAATACGGTCGCCGGCAGCCGCTTTGAATTCAAGGGAATCATGCGAGATCTTTATATCGAGCAGCCGAGGAAAGAGGGCGATACAGCCCACATTTCCCTCCCTCCGGCTATTGAGCCAGGCTCTGTCGAATGGCTGGATCCTGGTCGGAATCAGGATCTTACTTTCTCTGACCTGCGTATCGATCTCCAGGTGGTTCCACAGATCGACAGGGTGGAGAATTATCTTATTTGCTGAACCGGGAAGCTTTTGTGTGAGTGTTTCCAGTTCGAAAAGCGGACCATCACACCCTCCCGGATTGACGCTGTAAATGGTGTATAGGATTTTATCCGGAGATTGCCACTGGTTGACAAAAATGGAATCGATAAGCGTTGGGATCAGGGGTTTCCAGTTGTTGTTGTGAAATACGGAATCATTTTCCCTGAGAATCCTCGAAGTTCTTCCCATATAGGCCAATTCATCCCTGATCCATGCGGGCCTTCCCGGGCGCATGGTATTGATCTCGACACCATACCCGTTAAAAAACGAGATGGCTAATTCCCGGTGCAGGCGGTCATCGGCAAGTTGCAGGACCCTGAAAATGGCGAAATCAGGTTTGATCAGCTTGTTCAGGTTTAGGGGCGGGGGCATGACCAGGGCATCATGCACCCTGCCTGACACGATACCAGGCATGTCTTTCGGAATGGCCATTCCTTCGCTGTACATGATGATGCCGGGTTTTACCTTGTCGGCTGTTTGCTGAAGTTCTATGCTTGAAGCCCCCCTGGTATCCAGGACGACCCCATCAGCATTGGTAGCACGAAGCAGATCCTCCATCCCATTCATCTGGTCTTCCTTCCTGGTGCCTTCATCCCAAGGGTTGTAGGAGATAAAGTAGCGTTTACCTTTGCTATGGGTGAAATCAACCTGTTTCCTTAATTCGGCCAGACCACCGGGAAGATCACGATACATGTCCCACTGGTTACGCTGGTCAAGTCCGAGTCTTGGCCATGTTGGCCAGAGAGTATAAATATCATAACCGCCGGTAAGATCATCGAATTCCTGCAGGTTATCATAGAAGTTATATTTCCTGTCGGCAAAATCGTAGTATTTCGTATCCCAGGCAAACTGGAGGAGCATAATATATTTACTTCTCATCCAGCTCAGGTCCTTTCGTTTGAACATTGATCCATCAAAAGAGGGCAGGTCGTATAGCCAGCGATCCTGGAAAAAGAGTTTCATCCCCTCCTGCCATTCTCCATGGTGGACATCAAACCATAGGTTATATTCGGCCCAACCTCCCGGTTTCAGGGTCACGGCCCAGCGGTCGATCTCGGACTTATCTTTATCACGCTGACTCCTGCGGGCAAGACCTGTCAGGGAAAGATCGGCGGAGATCCTGAAATCGGCAAAACCAAGGTGCCAGGCATTATCAGGCAGGACGACGCCAACCGGGCCATAGCCTGGCCTGTATAGCCTGGAGCGGCATAAGTACTGTGGCCAGTCCATTGTGCCTTCTGCAGTAATATAGACTTTATCCGGACCCTCTCCCAGTGGAACCAGGTTCTCAATACGATGGCTACCTTTTCCATTGTTTATAAACCTTAATACATATTTCAGTTCGGGTTTGAATTTCTTATCAAGGGTCAGTTCACCCTGGATACTGTCGGCAATGGTAAAGGTGATCTTATCTTTGCTGAAGGTTGTTTTCGCACAATATGAGTTGTAGAAATTATTGTCAATCAGTACGGAGAACAGCGGTATCCCATAAGGGGCGCTGACTTCTTTCTGATCAGAGAATATGATCCCTGTCAGGGTGAAGGATTTCGGCTGATCAAACCTGAGGGATTGCAAAGGTGATTGCGCTGCAAGGTGGAATACTCCGGTGAAGACCAGTAATGTGATCATGGTGTATCTTTTCATTCCGTAAATTTCTGTTGGATTAAGTTGAATCATACTTTATCATAGAAGAGATCCCTCTGGGCGAAGGCATGTTCGTGTTCGAGGAGCCATTTCTTACGCCAGAGTCCGCCGGCATACCCGACCAGTTTACCGTCGGATCCGACAATGCGGTGGCAGGGAACGACAATGGATACAGGATTTGTGCTGTTTGCCCCACCGACGGCGCGCAGTGCTTTTTTATCTCCTATACGACGTGCCAGTTGCTGATAGGTGATAGTATTTCCGTATGGAATCTTCAACAACTCCTCCCATACTCTCAACTGAAAAGAGGTCCCCTTCAGATCCAGCTTTATTGAAAATGTGTTTCGGGTACCTTTAAAATACTCCTTGAGCTGGCTGACAGCATCTTTAAGAACTGATGGTATGCGGGTCACCCTGACACGGAAATCAAGAAAGGTAAGGCTGTGAATTCCATTTTCTGACCCGGTGACCTCCAGGTATCCAACCGGAGTTTTCAGGAAAGCACGTTTTACGGGATCCATACTATTCTTTTTTTGCGTTTTTTGCTTTTCTCGAGAAAAGGAGCATCAGGACTCCAAAAATGAGCATTCCCATGCCTGACCAGAGATTGATATTGATATTCAGGGAACGCTCATAGAGGGATTGATCTCCCAAAGTAAAGATGCCATAAAGAGTAAGGAGAATCCCCAGGATTGTGAACATCAGTCCGATCGGAAATTTTATATCTATGCCCATGTGAATTTGAAGATTTGAAAATTTGAGGATTTGAAGATTTTGTGTGTCGTCAACTAATTATGATTAATTCATATTTATGTTTTTTACCAGAACAGTACAGTGAGGATTGAAACAATTATGAGAATAAAGATTGCGAGTGTAGAAGAACGTTTATACCAGGCAACGTGTGACTCCTTTAGTTTCGGGGTCAGAGAGTAGACCAGGCCGGTAAGTTCCTCTTCACTCTTCAACTGTTTCGTAAGAAGAGAGAGGATGACGGTCACGAGTGTACTTGTTGTGAAGGCAAAGATGGCCGTCCAGAAGTTCTGGGCCATCTCAACCGGGTAGACATATAACTGAGCAATCCATCCGCCTTTCACCATAGTATCGGCTCCGGCAGGAAGAGTAAGCCCGTGATGAAGCAAAGCAATCAGGAAACCAGCCAATAGACCGGTAAAGGCGGCATGGCCCGTAGTTCGCTTCCAGAACATCCCCAGGAATATTACTGCGAACAACGGTGCATTGATCATCGAAAAGATGGTTTGAAGGAAATCCATGATGTTTCCGAAGAGGCTGGCCAGGTAGGCGGCGCCAATACTTACAATCACACCAAATATGGTTGCAAGGCGTCCCATCCTGAGGTAGTGCCTGTCGTCGGCGGATTTATCCCCGGTAAGAGGCCGGATATAACTCTGATAGATATCGTAAGTCCAGACCGTGTTGAAGGCCGAAACATTACCGGCCATTCCCGACATAAAGGAGGCAAGAAGGGCTGTAATTCCCAGGCCAAGAACACCTGCAGGAAGGTATTGTTTCAGAAGCATGATGATGGTATAATCCCAGATGGGTTGTCCTGCCTCATTCAGCGGAAGAGCGAAATTTTTTGCCGGCGTGTTCATCAGTACAAGGGCGGCAATACCGGGAACAATGATCAGGAACGGGATAAACATTTTCGGGATTGCCCCGATAAGCGGAGTATTCCGGGCAGCGACCGTCGATCTTGCCGACATGGCCCGCTGTACAATCAAAAAGTTTGTACACCAGTAACCGAAAGAGAGGACAAAGCCAAGTCCGGCAAAGATCCCGAACCACTCTACCCCCATTGGGTTTGCGTTTGCCGAACCGGTGTATTTCCAGGTTGTTGTCCAGGTATCCGCGGCATATCCTTTTGCCGAGACAATCGGGGCCAGCTGATCCTGTAATCCGCCCCATCCTCCGAGATCCCTGAGACTTAAAAAAACGATGGGTAAAAGCCCGATCACGATGATAAAGAATTGAAGTACTTCGTTGTAAATGGCAGATGAAAGTCCGCCGAGGTAAGTGTAAACAAGAACAATGGCCGCCGAAAGAATCAGGCTGAGGTGGAAGTTCCAGCCAAGTACCTTCTCCATTAATATAGCCAGGGCATACATTGAGATCCCTGAAGCCAGGATGGTCATTACTGCAAAAAGGATCGCATTCAATCCCCTGGTTTTCTCGTCATATCTTAACTTAAGGTACTCAGGAACCGAACGGGCTTTTGATCCATAGTAAAAGGGCATCATGAAGATGGCCAGGAAGACCATGGCCGGGATAGCCCCAACCCAGTAGAAATGGGTTGTGAGCATTCCATATTTTGCACCGGACCCGGTCATACCCATTACCTCAAGTGCGCCGAGGTTTGTCGAGATGAAAGCCAGTCCGGCGACCCAGGCAGGCATAGAGCGTCCTGCCTCGAGGAAGGCATTGGCATCTTTCATGAAACGTTTGAGGGCCCATCCTATTCCGAGCACGAAGACGAAATAGACGATCATGACCAGGTAGTCAATCCAGCTCAGGGAAAAACCAGTGTTCATAGATTACTGTGGGGTTTGAAGAATTTGAGAATTAGGCTAGTTGTCGTTATTCCTTACAAATATAAGAGGATATTTTGATGAATGCATATCTTTGCACACCTTAACTTAAACAGGGAGGAACTCCATTTGAAAGCAGGCCAGTTTATCATTTTCATATCCATTGTCCTTACAGTCTATGGTTTGGTAAATACCTACATTTTTATCAGGGGTCTCCAGGCTTTACCGGCCGGCAGTCAAATAAGGACATGGTATACCGTTATCTTCTGGGTTGTAGCTTCTGCCTTTGTTCTTGCCCGCGTCCTTGGTCGTGCCTATCCCTGCCTCTTCTCCGGAGTTGTCACCTGGATCGGATCGTTCTGGCTTGCTTTTATGCTCTACTTTTTTCTGGTTATCGTGCTCGTTGATTTCACCAGGATCCTGAATCACTTTTTCCATATTTATCCGCAATCCTTTTATATTGACTACCAGAAAACAAAACTGATCGTCTTCTGGATTTCCTTTATTTCAGTCAGCATTGCAGTCATGGGAGGATTCATCAATGCCCGGACTGCCAGGTTAAAAGAGCTTGATATTACTATTCAAAAGTGCGTGCCGGGTGAAAAGAGTCTCCGGCTGGTGATGGTTTCCGATGTTCACATGGGGAACCTGATTGCACAGCGGAAAACAACGAGGCTGGTGAACAAGATCAATGAACTCAATCCTGACCTTGTCGTCTTTGCAGGGGATCTTGTTGATGAAGACCTTGCCCCGGTAATTAAAAACAACCTTGGTCAGTCTCTGACAGCGATCAGATCCAGGCTCGGCGTTTATGCCATTCCAGGCAACCACGAATACATCGGGGGAGCAGACCCTGCAATCAGATACCTGACCGATCACGGGATCACGATGCTCAGGGATACGGCTGTGATGCCCGACGGAAGGTTCTACCTCATAGGCAGGGATGACAGGGATAAGCCGAGATTTACCGGAAAAAAAAGGAAAGAACTGAAGGAACTTTTTTCCGGGATAGACATGTCAAAACCCGTCATTCTTCTGGATCACCAGCCCTTCAACCTGCAAAATGTTGCAGATCTTGGCGTGGACCTGCAGCTTTCTGGCCACACCCATCACGGGCAGATGTGGCCCTTTAACCTGATCACGAATGCAATCTATGAGGTTAGCTGGGGTTACCTGAAGAACGGCCAGACACATTTTTATGTTTCGAGCGGCTATGGTACCTGGGGGCCTCCGGTCAGACTGGGAAACAGGCCGGAGATCGTTTTACTCAATATAACCTTCAAGCAATAGCCGATGACCCTGAAGTTTTCCAGATCCCTTACGATTGCCCTGATTTTTGTTATCCTTTTCATCATTATCGTTATCGGCTTTCTAATTCCTTTGCAGAAAGAAAAAGGACAACTCACCAAAGCCGCACCTGTTAAGGATTTTGTCTATAAGATCAAGGCAGACAGCCTGAATGTAAAATTCGGAAGGGTAGGAAATAACCAGAATCTTTCTACCATCCTCTCCTCTTATATCTCTAACCAGATGATTGACCGGATTGCCAGGGCTACGAGGGATATATTCGATGTCAGGAAGATCCGTTCGGGAGGAAAATATGCGCTTGTTCTCACCAGGGACTCGGTCCCAAAGACACAATATTTCATATATGAAATCAATGATGTTGATTTTGTAGTCTATGACTTCAGGGATTCGTTGAAGGTATACCGTGATAAGAAAAAGGTGACGAAAGTAGTAAGGACGGTAAACGGAACCATATCAAGTTCGCTCTGGAATGCATTTGCAGAGCAAAAGCTAGATATGAACCTCGGAATGACCATGGCAGATGTTTATGCATGGACCGTTGATTTTTACGGGTTACAGAAGGGTGATCATTTCCGGGTAATCTATGAGGAGTATTCCGTACAGGATGCTGTGATCACAACCGACCGGATCCTTGCATCCGTATTTACAAGCGGAGGAAAAGATTTTTATGCCTTCTATTATGAACAAGCCGGGCACGGGGAGTATTTTGATGAAAACGGGCAGAGTTTGCGGAGGTCCTTCCTGAAGGCTCCGTTAAGATTTTCAAGGATAAGTTCCAGGTTTTCAAAGTCGAGGATGCACCCGATCCTGCGCATTGCGCGTCCCCATTTTGGCGTGGATTATGCAGCCCCGAGGGGAACTCCTGTGGTTTCACTGGGTGATGGCCGTGTAGCGGAAGCCGGCTGGCATGGCGGTTACGGGCGTTTCATCAGCATCCGTCATAATACCATTTACACCTCCACCTATGCCCATCTCTCCCAGTATGAAAAGGGGATCAAGCCTGGGGTACGTGTGAGACAGGGCCAGACGATCGGCTATGTCGGGAGCAGTGGATTATCCACCGGCGCACACCTGGATTTCAGGGTTTATAAAAACGGAGTTCCGACCGATCCATTAAAGATGGAATCCCCGCCGGCGGAACCTGTTAAAACAGTCATGATGAAGTCTTATCTGCAGCTTGTTGCCAAAATGAAGGCAGAACTGGATAAAAGCTGATTTGAAAGAAAAATCTATAACGCTAATCTTTTCCTTGCCGGGCAGAGGTCACTGTCCTCGTACCACCTGCACCTGGGTTTGCAGCTAAAGCAAGTATTGATCGGTTCATTGTCCTTCAAGTGTTTCGTCCAGGCAGGGTCTGCAAGGTTCGGCCGTCCCAGTGCCACAAAGTCCGTCAAATTGTTCTCAACCAGGAAGGCTGCCCTTTCCGGGGTTCTGATCTCGTTGACAACGATTACAGGGATTTCCACTTCAGGTTTTATCAATGTCCCGCAATAGACGATCCAGTTATAGTCAAAATCCTTTGGTGGCCGGGGAAGGTTGAGCAACATACCGCCATGGGAGATTGAGAGGATATCTACTCCGAGGCTCTCCAGATACTGGGCCATCAAGATTCCATCCTCAAGGGTCGGGGTATTTGCTCCGAGCCTGTAGCCGATTATGAGTCCGGGTTTGCATACTTTCCTGATACCGCTGATTATTTCAGTGGCAAGCCTCAGCCTGCCAATAAAATCTTTTCCATAGTCATCTTCCCTTTTATTGAAGAATGATGAGGCAAACTGGTTAAGAAGGTACCCATGGGCCCCATGCAGTTCAATGCCGTCGAATCCTGCTTTTTCTGCCCTGGATGCCCCGGCAATGAATGCGTCGCGGATCGATTCTATTTCCTGAATTGTTAGCGCCCGTGACTCAGGTTTTTTTGGGTCGGGTGAAGGGCCTGCAGGTTCGAGAGTCACTGATAGCGGAGAAATGAGACCTGCATGATGGATCTGGAGAAGAGAGAGTGCACCTCCTGCTTTCACCTCTGAGGCGATCCTGCTCATTCCGTCGACCTGGCCCTCGTTCCATATGCCAAGCTGGAAATCGGCCAGTCTTCCTTCTTTCATAACGGCTGTGGCCTCCGTCACGATGATCCCGGCGCCTCCCCTTGCCAGTTGTGAATAGTGATCAATATTTTTTTCGCTCACAATGCCGCCATCCAGAGCATAATGAAAACATACCATTGGAGGGACAACGATCCGGTTTTTGACGTTGTGTCCTTTCAGCTTGTATTCTGAGAACAGAGAGGTCATTTGTTATTAAATTTCTTTTGTAAGTGGAGTATTCTTTCTTTTGGTTTGATCGTTGGGTGGGCAAAGATAAAAACTTTGGTCCCTGTTAAAGCAGCTTTTTTTCAACCAGGCATGGTAGATTCTCTCTTTTTATTTAGTTTTACCACTCTTTAAAAATGCCATTATGAGATCATTGCTGAAATTGTTTTTAGGATCAACCCTGGTCATTCTGCTCCAGGCTGGTTGCGGCGGTCCTGCCACCAGGAAAGGAGAACAAAACCAGGATTCACTCAAACTTACTGTTATGAAAACTAATTTCGGAAGGATCGGAGACCGGGAGGTTTACCTCTATTCCCTGACCAATAAAAACGGGATTGTCGTCAGGATAACCAATTACGGCGGGATCATCACATCGATCATGACGCCTGATAAAAAAGGCAGGTTCGGGGATATCGTCCTCGGATATGACAGCCTTTCTCAGTATATTAAGAACAATCCTTATTTTGGGGCCATGGTGGGCCGTTATGCCAACAGGATTGCCGGGGGGAAATTCACACTGGACGGAAAAAAGTATAATCTTGCTGTCAACAACGGGAAAAACCATTTACACGGCGGCATCCAGGGGTTAGACAAGGTGGTATGGCAGGCTAGGGAGTTCCTGGATTCAAACCAGGCCGGAGTTGTAATGACCTACCTGAGTGAGGATGGTGAAGAGGGGTATCCCGGGAACGTCAATATTAAGGTAACATATACCCTGGATGATAAAGACCAGCTGAAGACACTTATTGAAGCACAGACGGACAAGGCTACCCCTGTTAACCTTTGCAACCATACCTACTTTAACCTCTGCGAGGCAGATACGAATATCCTGGGTCACATGCTCACCCTGGTTGCTGAGCAGTTCACAGAGGTCAGTGATGAACTGATCCCAACCGGAGAACTCCCGCCAGTCACATCAACCGCCATGGATTTCAAAATTTCCTCTGCCATAGGCTCAAGGATCGACCAGGTCAAGGGCGGATACGATCACAATTATGTACTGAACAAAAAACCGGGGGAGCTTTCTCTGGCCGCTGTTCTTTTTGACCCAAGGACTGGAAGGGAGCTCAGGATCCTTACGACCCAGCCAGGGGTGCAGTTCTATTCAGGAAATTTCCTGGACGGGAGCATCACCGGGAAGGGAGGGAAGGTGTATGACAAGCACTACGGATTATGCCTTGAGACCCAGCATTTCCCGGATTCACCTAACCAGCCTTCATTTCCGAACACGATATTGAAACCAGGTGAAAAGTATACGGAAGAGACCGTATACCAGTTTTCGGTGATCAAATAGACTGAACTGCAAAGACCGGGATCAGAAGTCTAATATTTGTTAGGAACAAAGGTTTGTTCGGTCATCGGAGGCCTGACGTAGGATTTTTCTGTCTCCAGTGGTGGCAGGATGATGGTTTCCCGGGGTACATCTTCATATGGTATCAGGCTGAGGAGATGGCTGATGCAATTCAGTCGTGCCCTCCGTTTGTCGTCGGCTTCAACCACGTACCAGGTTGACTGCTTGGTATCAGTATAAGCGAACATCTCGTCCTTGGCTTTAGAGTAATCAACCCATTTCTCCCTTGATTCGACATCCATGGGACTGATCTTCCATCTTCTTGTAGGATCGTTGATCCGCTGGATGAAGCGCCGCTCCTGCTCCTTATCGTTTACCGAGAACCAGTATTTGATCAGGATGATGCCCGACCGAATCAGCATATTCTCGTAGTTGGGGCATGAACGGAGGAAATCCCAGTATTCCGCCTCGGTACAAAAGCCCATCACACGCTCCACTCCGGCCCGGTTGTACCAGCTGCGGTCGAAAAGCACCAATTCTCCCGCTGCTGGAAGGTGGGTGACGTAACGTTGGAAATACCACTGGGTCTTTTCTTTTTCGGTGGGAACCCCGAGTGCAACCACGCGGCAGACACGAG
>JBAXRT010000036.1:0-22677 GCA_037131065.1 bacterium
ACGATTTCACTCGTCATTCGTAAATCGTCACTCGTCATTCCTAACGATTCCATGGTGCGCCGTCAACACATATCTGATGGAATCCGGATTGGGAAGGCTTTTAATCGAGATTTCCTGTTCTGTGGTGTTCATATTGAAAAGGCTGATGAAGTGATCAAATTCCCCGTTTTTGTAAGCAAGGTTATCGCCGGTTACGAGGTAGTCGTTGCCGACCAGGTAGCAACTTGAGCCGGGAGTATGGCCTCGCGTGTGGAAGATCTTCACCTTTATCCCGTCAACCGTCAGGGTGTCCAGGTTGTCCAGCAGGGTGTACGGACCGAATTTCCATTTGACCCGTAAAAAGAAAAACTTTCCGTTGGTGCCGTCGATCATCTGCTTTTCCTCTTTGTGCATGTAGATCCTGACATTCTTGAATAGCCCGATCCCTCCGTCGTGATCGGCGTCGGAATGGGTCAGCAAGATGGTATTGATCTGTTCGGGTGTTATCCCGAATTTATCAAGCCCTGCTTTGATCCCCTCGGCGTTTACCCCTGCGTCAACCATAAAATATCCAGTCTTCCCTTTAAAAACATAGACATTTACGTATTGATCCTTTATGCAAAACACTGAATCGTTGATGCGGATGGTCTCTGCAGGGGTCAATTCTCTGGAGGCAATATAGAAACTAAGAAAGAAGCCAAGGACAATGAGCAGAAGGACACCCACTGCTATAGCAAGGCCGATGAGGGATCGTTTGAGGGGCTTTTTCATGGTCTCAGGTAAATGTTTGCAGCGTTCCGGTAACCAGGCACATCCAGGTACCAGTCGGGATAAAGGGTTCCGGAAGATTCTGCCCAGGGTGCAAACATCAGGTAGGCCGATGTGATCTCCTTATTCTCAAAGGTATAGCTGAAACTGGAGGATATCCTGATTGCCCAGGGCAGATTGTTTGCGGTTTTATAGTATTTACCGGTTGCAGGATCGGAGTCATCCTGGGCTGTCCTGAAATAGGCCGTATTTGCGAGGCTTGTCGGTGGAAAGTCCGGAAGGTGGACCTCCTTCCCCCGGTCCATGTTTACTATCAGGAAAGGATTAAAATCAGCCAGTCCGATATCACTGATGGTATATTTATTAGGAGAGAAAATCATTGAAATAGTAATGGTATCAGGATCGATGTACGGAGAACCAGGCTCGGTATTCACGAATGAACCTGATACCGGATGCATGATCTTGTTCACATTGTCAAAAGCAATTATGGTGATCTTCTCCTGTCCTGCTTCGGTCCCGTTGGGATTCAGGACAATGAAATTCTCCATTTTCTGGTAGCCCTCTACTTGTATATCCGACTGCTGGAGCCCTGCTCCCGGGAGCTGGAAGCCGAATCCATTAGACTGTGAAGCACCCACTGCCCGTATCACAAACTTTGCGTTTATCTCAGTCACACGGTTTGAGGCGCTGGTTACCGCCCTGAACTGGTAATCAACAACCAGGTCGTTCAGATCGTAATCACCGGTTCCGGGCCACAGATCTTCAAAAGCAAGTGTGGAAAAACCGGAAGCCGGAAAATAATTTACAAATGCCCTGGCAGGGTCATGTGGAAAACTGTCATCCTGGTCGGGGACACCGTCTCCATCGGCATCCGGAGCGTTGCCCTGCTGGTTGTAATTGGCCTGGATCTCGGTCTGGCTCAATGCTTTTCCATAGATCCTGACTTCATCAACCGACCCTTTGAAAAATTTCTGGGATGCATTATCCGAACCGATCGAAACATCACGGGCATTGACCTTGAGTTTACCTGAAATCGCTTTGCTGTTTTTTAGCTGGCCGTTCACGTAGAGGTTCAGCGTTGTTCCGTCATAGGTTACAGCAATATGGTACCACTCGTTCAGGATCGGAACACCACCTCCCCACTCCAGGGTCTGGCTGGTATTATTGTCAAGACGAACGCCACCTTGCCATCCGTTCCATTTATCCTGGCCGATCCCGTGACCATCCCAATCTCCCTTCTGAAATATTTTTGCAGATTTATTTTCCTCCGATTTAGCCCAGACCATCATGGTTATGGCGTTTACCGGGTTAAGGTTGAATGCATTCGGGATCTTTACATTATCAGTGGCACCATTGAATTGAAGACAAGTCCCGGCGATGCCGGCACTCCATGTGGCGCCTGTGATCGTCCCGTTGTTACCCCCGGTGGCATCATTGACTACATTGCCATATCCTTCATCCAGCGCCCATGATGAGATCAGGTAACCCGACCCGTTATCCGGATCAGGAGTGGAGGCATAGATCATGCTGACTTCCGAGTCCGTAAGCGCGCGGTCATAGAGCAGAACCTCATCCATGGTTCCTTTAAAGGGATTGATTGTGTTCTGATTACCGATATATACGTCTGAATTTGAGGTATTCAATGTACCGGAATTTGTTCCGCTAACCTTAAGGACCCCGTCAATGAATAGTTTCATTGTTGTCCCGTCGTAGGTTGCAGCTACGTGGTGCCAGTCGGCATCCAGGATCCTGTCGGCATAGTTCATGACAATGCTGCGCCAGGCCGGGGTATAAAGCTGAAATGAGACCTTGCCCTGGGAATCTATCTTAACGATGTATTTCACGTTCTGGAAGATGAAAGTTCCTTCCGAACCTGTCTGGTTCTGCCTGAACCAGAAAGAGAAGCTTATTTTATCACCGGTGAGATTGATTGATGCATTGTACGGAACCTGCACATGTCCTGTGATCCCGTCAAATTTAAGTGCGCTTCCCCTGATGCCGGGTGTCCAGGTGGAGGAGTATACCGTTCCGTTATGCTGTCCCAATGCGTCGCCGGCGACCGTCCCTGAATTTTCATCGAAGTGCCAGGCAGCGATCAACCCCTGGGGTGGGACCTGGTCTGAAGCTGCGATAAAACTGTTTTTGAGCGGAGAACCCTGGCCCGCCAGGTTCACCTCAATCGTTGATCCGGTAATCATGACTTCAACGCCATTGACAAGGACTTTCTGCACGTAAGCCGGAAGGGAGATGATCGTATTATAGGGTCCGGAAAGAATGCTGTAGAATCCCTTATGGTAGCAGGCTGTCCCATCTTCGGAGGTGATACTGATGACAACCGATTGATCCGAAGTGATACTGAATTCAATCTTTCTTGTTGTCTCCCATGAAAACCCGGAAGCGACCTTCAGATCCTCCATCTTCCTCTCCCCGGGAATACCGGGATAGGAATTCAGCTTCCTGCAGGCTGAAGTCAAGATAATGATCACCAGCAGGAATAATTGAAATCCTCTTGAATTAAACATCTTCAGTTATTGAATAAACAAAGTTACAGAAGGTGCAGGGTGAAAACAAGGAACAATTAGTATATGTCACCAGAAACTTTGTTCTCGTTCCTGTGCATCTGCATGAAATCTTGATTCAAACACTCCTTTCCACCGTTCAGAGAGATTTTTTTCAAGAACAGCGTGATCACTTTTGCCGGGTTTTTTTCCCGGCCGGATATCTCTATTTTTCACTATTTTTGGATAACGGAATTTACTATCAATGCTTTTTGATTTCATCAGGGATCTCAGACGAAAAGACCATAAGCCCCGTTTCGGCGGATTGGATATCCTGAAGTATATCGGGCCGGGGTTGCTCGTGACGGTCGGTTTCATCGACCCCGGGAACTGGGCATCGAATATCGCTGCCGGGTCGGGGTTTGGATATCAATTACTTTGGATGATAACCCTTTCGACCATCATGCTGATCATTCTCCAGCACAATGTAGCTCACCTCGGCATAGCAACAGGTCTTTGCCTCTCGGAAGCAGCCACCCTTCATACACCCAAATATGTCTCAAAAACCATACTGATCACGGCCATGGGAGCTTCGGTGTCCACCTCCCTGGCAGAGATCCTGGGCGCCTCCGTTGCCCTGAACATGCTCTTCAACATTCCGATCCCGGCCGGCGCCATCCTGACCTTTGCCTTTGTACTGATCATGCTGCTGACAAATACCTACCGGAAGATCGAAAAGTTTATCATTGCCTTTGTGTCGATTATAGGTCTCTCATTTCTTTACGAACTGACCCTTGTTCATATCGACTGGGTGCAGGCGGGCATCGGCTGGGTCAAACCCACCATCCCGCAGGGATCGATCATCATCGTCATGAGCGTCCTTGGGGCCGTGGTCATGCCGCATAACCTTTTTCTCCATTCGGAGATCATACAGAGCCGGCAATGGAACCTGGAAGATGAAAAAATCATTAAACGGCAACTCGATTATGAGATGTTCGATACCCTCTTCTCGATGATCATCGGGTGGGCCATCAACAGCGCCATTATCCTGCTGGCAGCAGCCACCTTCTTTTCCAACAAGATCCCGGTCGGCGAGTTGCAGCAGGCACAAAGCATCCTTCAGCCCCTTCTTGGAAATTTTTCCTCCATCGTATTTGCCATTGCCCTCCTTTTCGCCGGCGTTGCATCCTCCATCACCTCCGGGATGGCCGGCGGTTCGATCTTTGCCGGGATCTTCGGGGAGCCATTCGATATCAAAGACAACCACTCAAGGCTGGGAGTGCTGATCTCCCTGGCACTCTCGCTGCTCATCATCTTTTTCATCCGGAATCCTTACCGCGGACTGATCATTTCACAGATGGTCCTGAGCATTCAGCTGCCATTTACCATCTTTTTACAGATCTACCTGACCTCCTCTGAAAAAGTTATGGGAAAGTATAAGAACAAACTACGCACAACGATCCTGTTGCTGATCACGGGCGGAACGGTTGCCTACCTTAATATCCGGCTGCTGCTCAGTATTTTTTAAATTCTGCTTACCTTTGCCGTCAATACGCCGGTTATTCAAGAACGCCCTGATGAAGTTGATCAAATGGATATTAAAATTTCTGCTTAAGGCCCTGCTTGGGGTAGTTCTTTCCATCATATTAATAGAACTTCTCATCTCCTTTGCTGCCCCGGTTTATGATTTTCCACGTCCGGAGCCTTTTTCGGGCAGCCAGTGGTTTAATCCCTACCGGGATATGGACAGCACCTGGTGGCGAAAGGCGAACTTCCATTTTCACACAAGGGCATGGGGCGGCCTGACGGCCGGCAGAGAAAACAGCTACGATGAATTTTACCAGACCTACAATAAAATGTTCGGGTATGATGCCCCCCAAATCACAAATTACCAGCGGATCGACCGTGCCTTCTCCGATTCTGCCTTTTATATCCCGACTTATGAGCATGGTTTTGGCGTAAGGAAGAAGCACCAGATGCTCATCGGAGCCAGGAAAGTGCTATGGCTCGATTATTCCCTTTACCAGAACATCCATCACAAGCAGCATATCCTTAACCTGCTTCGGGACGATAACGATATCGTTGCCCTTGCGCATCCGGACTGGGAAAATGGTTACCCAACCGACCAGGTAAGGCTTCTTACCAATTATGACCTGATGGAGGTATTGGATAACAACTGGCGTTCGGAACCTCAATGGGATTCTGCCTTATCCGCCGGGCGCCCGGTTTTCATCCTTTCGGATGATGATGCCCATGATATCAGCAACCCTAACCAGATCCACCGGTGTGTTACCTATATCAATTCCCCGAAGATTGACAGGAATGATCTGGTCTATTCCCTGAAACGGGGGAATGCCTTTGGCGCCGAGATTTACCAGATGGACAATGAGACCTTTGAGAGAAAGGCGGAGCTGGCGAAAGAGATACCGGTCCTGAATTCCGTCAGGATCAAAGATGATACGCTGTGGGTTTCGGTTTCGGAAAAGGTATTCAAGTTCAATTTCATCGGCCAGGGAGGGAAGATCAGGAGGATCACCTATCTCAGGGATAAAGCCTGGTATAAGCTAAAACCGGAAGACACTTATATCAGGACGGAGGTCATCTTCATCAAAAAATTCAGATTCCCCTATGTTGGTCAGGGAACTCGGTTCCTGCTGAACCCGGTGTTCCGTTACAATGGCGACTTCCCGGAGAACTCCTTAAAGGCTGAGATCAACTGGCCGCGGACATGGATCTTCCGGATCCTTGGCTATGGCTCCCTGCTTGGGCTCGGATGGTTCATCTTTAAGTTCAGGCAACTGAGAAAGATCAGAAAGAGACATTCATGAATTCCAACCGTCGTATTTACTGGACCCTCGGGATCCTGCTCTTCTTATCGGCAGTGGCGAGGGGATTTATTGCCGGTTTTATTGAGCTGGGAAATGATGAGGTCTATTACTGGACCTATGCAAAATTTCCTGACCTGAGCCATTTCGACCATCCCCCGATGGTAGGCTGGATGATCCAGCTCTTTACCCTGAACCTGCGGTTCGAGAGCGAGTTCTTTATCCGCCTTGCCTCTGTTGTGCTCGGAACTGCCAGCACCTTCATCATGTTCCTGATCGGCAAACAGGTCAGGGATGGACTGACAGGGCTCTATGCTGCCCTCCTGTACACCACCTCTTTTTACGGTTTCATCCTTTGCGGCACTTTTATCCTTCCCGATACACCCCAGGTAGTCTTCTGGCTCCTCACCCTCTATTTTCTCCTGAGGGCTCTGCCCGACCGGGAGCTGACAAAGAAAAGCCGGAACTTTTTTTTCATTGCCGGGATTACTGCGGGACTCGCCCTTTTATCAAAATACCACTCCATCTTCCTGATGACCGGCGCCTTCTTTTATATCCTGATCTATAACCGGAGATGGTTTAAGGCAAAGGAGACCTATGGCGCTTTCCTGGCCTTCATACTCCTTTTTTTTCCGGTGGTCTTCTGGAATGCAAGCAACGATTTCATTACCCTGAAATTTCACGGAAACAGGGTCGGAATAACTGAAACCGGGATCCAGCCGGCCTACTTCCTTACTGAGGTCGTCGGACAGTTCTTTTACAACAACCCAGTGAATGTCATCATCATCCTGTTTGCCTTTGTTGCACTCGCCAGGAAAAGGGATATTCTTGACAAGCCTTACCAGCGGATCATCCTCTGGATCAGCCTGCCGATGGTTTTGGTATTCCTGGGCTTTTCACTTTTCAGGAGCACCCTCCCTCACTGGACGGGTCCCGCCTACCTCGGGTTCATCATCATCGCCGCAGCATATCTTTCCGGGGTGAAGGAGCGGAAGAAGCGCCGTTACCTCTTTCCCTGGCCGATCGTCGTCTCCATGCTTTTTATGACCGGCGTCATTACTGTGGCTGTGAGCCAGGTCAGGACAGGATGGATCCCTCTTCAGAAATGGAAGATGGATGATGTTTCAACGGATCTTTATGGCTGGAAACAACTCGGAGAAAAATTCGCCCCGGTAGCAGCCTGGAATGAATCGCATTTTCTCGTCGGAAAAGGTTCGCCGATCTTTACCTTCCGGTGGTTCCCGGCCGCCAATTTTGACTATTACGTTGCCCGCCCGATCGATAAAAAGGTTTACTGTTTCGGGGAGCTGGAACGGATCCACAAGTATTTCTGGATCAATAAGGAGAGAGGGAATCTCTTAAAAGGAACCGATGCCTGGTATATTGCCCTGAGTGATGATTATGAGGATCCGGCTCTCCTTTACGGGAAAGATTATGAATTCATCATGCCTGCTGATACCCTGCCCATCCTCCGGGGGAAAGACACGATCAGGAAGGCGTTTGTCTTCCGACTGATCCAGCGTAAAGAGGACCTGATCCTTGTAAGATCCGACACCCTTGCAAAACCTGAAAGGGAGAAATCGGCTGTCGATACGGTGAAATACCTGAATTCCCAGATCCGTTCAAATCCCATGTGGATGAATATACTCCAGAAAAAAGCGGCGGAACAGGGCATCCTGCTGGATGACATGATCCGCCGCGAGGTCGACAGTATCATCAAAGATCAGCGGCGGCTGAATGCCGGGCGGATCGATACCCTTATTTCGGTCCCACCATCTTCTTCGGGTCCACAATTTTAGTGAACTCCTCATCGGTCAGCAGGCCAAGTTCCAGGGTGGCTTCACGCAGTGTTTTATGCTCCTTGTGCGCTTTTTTGGCAATTTTGGCAGCATTATCATATCCGATATGCGGATTCAGGGAGGTGACCAGCATGAGTGAGTTTTCAAGGTTCCTGCTGATGGCGGCCATGTTGGGCTCGATCCCGATCGCGCAATGATCGTTGAAGGAGACGCAGGCGTCGCCAAGCAACCTTGCCGATTCGAGCAGGTTCCTGATGATGACCGGTTTGAAGACATTCAGCTGGAAATGGCCGTTCATTCCGCCGATGTTGATCGCCACATCATTTCCCATTACCTGTGCACAGACCATGGTCATGGCTTCGGGCTGGGTGGGGTTTACCTTTCCGGGCATGATAGAGGATCCGGGTTCATTTTCCGGGAGCATGATCTCACCGATCCCGCAGCGCGGGCCGCTCGCCAATAGGCGAATGTTGCTTGCAATGTGCATGCAGCTTACCGCCAGGGTCTTCAGCGCGCCGGAGGTCTCCACCATGGCATCGTGTGCTGAAAGTGATTCGAATTTGTTGGGAGCAGTTACGAATGGAAGTCCGGTAAGTTCGGCGATCTTCTTTGCAACAAGTACGTCGTATCCTTTCGGGGCATTAAGCCCGGTCCCAACAGCCGTTCCGCCAAGGGCAAGCTCTGCGAGATGGGGCAGGGTGTTTTTAATTGCTTTGATCCCGTGCTGGAGCTGGGCAACATATCCTGAGAATTCCTGACCGAGGGTGAGTGGCGTGGCATCCATGAGGTGGGTACGCCCTGTCTTGATGATCTCATTGAAAATTGCAGTTTTCTTTTCCAGCGTGTTTTTCAGAAGCTCAGCGCCGGGGATGGTCGTCTCCACAACCATTTTGTAAGCTGCGATGCTCATGGCGGTCGGGAAGGTATCATTCGACGATTGCGATTTGTTCACGTCGTCGTTGGGATGGATCACGGTCTTCCCTTCACCAAGCGCTCCTCCGTTGATCACATGGGCGCGGTTGGCGATGACCTCGTTGAGGTTCATGTTGGTCTGGGTCCCTGAGCCGGTCTGCCAGATCACAAGCGGGAACTGATCGTGCAGTTTACCTTCAATGATCTCATCGCAAACTTTTACGATAAGGTCCTTCTTTTCTGCCGGGAGCACGCCGAGATCAGCATTTACCAGGGCAGCTGCCTTTTTCAGGATGGCCATTGCCTTGATCACCTCTTTTGGCATGGAGGCAGGTTCTCCGATTTTAAAATTTTCGACCGACCGCTGGGTCTGGGCGCCCCAGTATTTATCGGCAGGAACCTCGATAGGTCCCATCGTGTCTTTTTCAGTACGGGTTTTCATGGGTATATCTGTTTAGAGTTATTTCAGTAACACATCAATATTTTCGGCCGGATCGCCGATCACTGCCTTGTACTTTCCCTCCACGATCGGCCGCTGCAAAAGCTTCGGGTTCTCAAGGATAATTTTAATCCATTCATGATCGTGGAACTGTTTTCCCTTCAGCTTCTTTTTAAAATAATCCTCCTGCCTCCTGACCACCTCGTCAGGTTTTTTGTTCAGTTTGGCCAGCAGCATCTCAAATTCCTTTTCAGTAAGAGGTTTTTTCAGATATTCAACTACCTCGAACGGATGACCTTTCCCCTGCAGGTAGGCAAGGCCTGCCCGGGATTTTTTGCATTGGGGGTTGTGGTAGATTCGGATCATATTAACCGGCATTGCCAAATTCCATGAGGTAGGCTTTGATAAATTCGGTCAGGTCGCCGTCGAGCACCGATTGGGTGTCGGAGGTTTCCTGGCCCGTCCGCAAATCCTTTACCATTTTATAGGGATGAAGCACATAACTCCGGATCTGGCTGCCCCATTCAATCTTTTTCTTGCCGCTTTCGATGATGGCAATTTTTTCACGCTTTTTCCTGAGTTCAATTTCATAAAGCTGTGACTTAAGCAGCTTCAGTGCTTTTTCACGGTTCTGTCCCTGGGATCGTGTCTCCTGGCATTCGATCACAATCCCCGTCGGTTCATGTTTCAGGCGGACTGCCGTTTCGACCTTATTTACGTTTTGCCCGCCCGGTCCGCTTGAACGGAAGGTGTCCCATGTGATCTCCGAAGGATTGATCTCAATGACAATGTGGTCATCGATTTCCGGATAGGCATACACGGAGGCAAAAGAGGTATGGCGCTTGTGGTTTGAGTCGAAGGGGGAGAGCCTGACAAGTCGGTGAACACCGTTTTCACCTTTCAGGTAGCCGTAGGCAAATTCACCTTCAAACTCGAGGGTCACCGATTTGATCCCGGCCACGTCGCCCTCCTGTATGTCGAGCTCTTTCACCTTGAAACGGCTCCGCTCACCGTAACGGATGTACATGCGCATGAGCATCTGCGCCCAGTCCTGGCTTTCGGTTCCGCCGGCGCCGGAGTTGATCTGGACGATGGCGTTCAGCCTGTCCTCCTCCCCGCTCAGCATATTCTTGAACTCAAGATCTTCGATTAGGGAAAGTGTGTTGCTGTAATGTTGTCCCAGGTCGGCTTCATTCCCCTCTCCCTGGATAAAGAAGTCCCACATGATCATGAGGTCATCGAAACCGCTCATACCCTTGTGATATGCATCAGTCCAGATCTTTTTATCACGGATGGATCTTAAAACCTGTTCAGCGGCTTTTGGGTTATTCCAGAAATCGGGGGATTCGGTAATCTTTTCTTCCTCGCCTATGAGCGCCAAATTCTTCTCGATGTCAAAGAAACCTCCTCAAGGCATCAAGCCTTGACTGGAGATCCCTGATCTGTTCCAGTGTGACCATGGTTAAATTTTCAAATTATGAAGGGATTGAAGGATGAGATCAAATTCAAATCCTTTACCAAGGGCAAAGTTGATCAATTTTTCACGGATAGTCAAATTTTTTCCACCTTTTATTTCCCTTCTCTTCTTTAAGATCAGTGATTCCAGTATCGCCCGGTACTCCTCCTCATTTATTTCCTCCAGTCCTGCCCCTATCAGGGATCCCTGTATCCCTTTCCCGCGGAGTTCAAACACGATCTTTTTTCTTCCCCAGTGATTGATGTGGATCTTGCCGTGAATGAAAGCCCTTACAAAACGTGCATCATCAAGGAATCCTTCTTCCTCTAGACCTTCAACGATCGTCCTGATCTTTGCCGGGGAGACCTTCCATTCACGAAGCTTCATCTCCACATCGCGCGTGGAACGCTCCTGGTATGCACAGAATCTCAGGATCCTGCTCTTTGTCAGGTCGTCGGAAAGGGCATTTACCCGGGTCGCAGGGGAATCTCCTTCAACAGTTTTTTTTCTGATATGCATCATCTTCTCCCGAAAAAAAAATTTGTCATGATGAACTTTCCTGTGAAACCGGACCAATATTTGCCGGAATCCGGCATAAATCCCAGATTATTTTAAACCAGATCAGGATACATGGCACGGCCTTGACGGCATAGGGTTCAACGATATTGTCGTGGATCGACGCCGGACAGAGATCTGTGGAGGTCAGGGAGGTAAAGAGAAAAGCAATGACTACCAATGTGATGTTTATCGGTGTCATTTTCCCTGAAAAGAACCAGATCCCTGCGCCGCTCATGGCAATGATGAAGGTGGGCGATTCGGCTTTGTGGTTGAAGATCACCATCCAGACCAGGATCGAAGCGAGCATCAGAAGCCGGAAATCGAGGTTCCTGTATTTTTTTGTCATCAGCATCGGAAGGCAGCAGGCTAAGGCCCCCAGCCCGAGGATGAGATCTTTGGCTACCGGAAGGCCGAACCATGTCGAAAGCCAGCCCATGACGGAAAAACCAAGCGAGGCTGAATGGTCCATCGAAAGCAGCCTGAACCAGCTGAGATAAAGTGATTTCAGGTATTCCACCCCGGTCAGGGGGAGAGGCAGGAGGAAAAGGATCAGGAACCAGGCAATGGTCCAGAGAACCAGTTTGCCTTTCTGAGGGTATAGGAGGAAAAGGAGGAAGGCGACGATCCCGAAAAGTTTGATATAGATCGTCAGGACGATGAACAACGCAGCCAGGATGGGTTTCCTGTCTTCAAGGAAAACAAAAGCAAAGATCAGTAGTCCGGCCATGAGGGCATTGCTCTGCATGTTCTGGATGGAGGTCATCATCTCCACCAGGAGAAAGAGCAGTAAAAATGATTTGTTCCGGTCGTCAATCCCGGGAAGGGATCGTACCGCAAAAAGAAGGAGCAGGGTATTCAGGAGGGTCCAGATCAAAAGTCCGGGCAGGTCGGGCATCCAGGCAATAAGTCCGAAAATCAGGGCAAAGGTCGGGCTGTACTTGAAATAATCATAATGCTCGGCCGGGTTTATCACATAGAGATCCTTTCCGCTGACCAGGTGAAACCACGACAACTTAAACTGGACATAGTTGCCGTATTTCATTTTTTCAGGAACCCCATCCGGGTTATTTTTCTTTTCAAGGATAAAAGCATGAGTGGCAGCGAACAGGGCACAAAGAAGATAGAGGGAGATGACTACCTTTTTCAGGAGCCTTCCGCTCTTTTCACCATGTTCCGTTTTATTCCCGTTCATGGACCGAAGCATTATTTCTGCTTTTCAAAGACATCGATCTCCCGGTAGTAGTAGGGGCCCATTCCCGAGTTCTCGCTGATCCACATGAGGTAGCGGAAGTTTCTCGGCCGGGTGGCATCGGGGATGATCGTATAGACGGCCTTGGCCCCCCCCCAGATCTCCTCCTGTTCTGAAACGGCAAGGCAGGTCCAGCCTTTGGTTGCAGGGTCTCCGGTAAGATCGGGCATCTTGTTTCCCGGAATGGCCCATACCGAGAAAAACTCCGGACCTCTTTTGGGGTTCAGGGATGCAAAAACATGGATGCTGTCGAGTTCAACCTCTTGCTGGAGATCCATGAAAATGCGCCCGACACCGTTCTCCGACCACTTGTCGTTCAGAGAATCGCCGGGCAGCAACTCGAACATCCCGTCGTTCAGGGCGGAGAGATTCATGCCGTTGGTAAGCGATTTGAAACTGGTATCCGCTTCGGAGAAAAAGTAGCTGACCGTTACTCCGTTCGGTTGGTGGAGGTCCGCATAATCCTTCATGGTGATTCGTGCCGGAAGATCGTTCAGGTTCCCCTTGCCGGCCATGCTAATCGATCCGGTTGGCCGGACCGATTCACCAAGGATTTTTGGCGGAAGGTTAAGCAACAGGTTTGTCCTTCCTGAAAAGTCGTCAGAGAGCGGGTAACAAGGCCTTACCTGGTCGAAGGAGTTATCGGCTACGGTGAGTGCGAATATCTTGATGGCGTCATTTTCAGGCAGCTGGATGATCCCCGTGGCAGGAGTGACATCCATGGCATATTTGTAAAGATATCCGTATTGGTATGGCACATTCGCAGTGTCGATATGAAGATGGGTGGAAAACCATGCCACCTCATCCGGCTTGATAAATCCCTTTTCCACCTTTTTGATCCTGCCGTATTTATCCCATTCCCTCCGGTCGGCTTGACCTATATTTCCTGAAAAGGCCTGGAAGTGGAGGTTTATCTTCTGAACTCCTGCCTTAAAGACGCCACTGGTATCGGTAAGGGCGGCAGCTAAAATATAGAGGCGGTTGTAATTGCCAGTCTTCGGAAGGATGATCTTTTGCCCCTTGCAGCTCATTACGTTATTCTGTCCGTCGCCTTTCGGTCCGAGTTTGAAACTGATCCCGCCTACCACCAGGGTTTCGGGGAAGAGTTCCGACGGGATGCTCAATCCTTTTGCATCGAACCTGCCGTTTCGTTTATTTTTATCTGAGGTCACGACATCCTGGTCGAAGGCGATCGGAAGTTCTGTACAGTCGGGAAGGTTGAACTTTTCCAGGGGAGGCTCGACCTGCACGGCATAGCTCCGGATACCAAACTTGTTCATGTCGAATAGCAGTTTGCCGTTTTTGAGAACCGCTTCACCGATTTTCCTCTCCTGTCCGTCCACTTCGTAAGCATTGATGATCTTCGAAGCAAACCCCAGTTCACCGTTGAGAAGTTCTTTGCCGAGCAGTTCCTGCAGTCTCACAATGATCAAATTTCCTGATTCGGCCTTTTTCAGTGCCCTGATGTCGACCTGTGGTGTCGAGAGCCGGGCAAAGGAGAAGGTTTTTCCGAAGTACCCGGGATGCTGGGAGACCTGGAAGGCCCTCAGGGGCTGGTTCAAAGTCCTGCCCTGCCACTCGGAGAGGGCGCTGCGCCAGTCGTTCTTGTGGCTGTAAATCCCGTAGGTGAATTCGTGGGTTCCCCAATCCTGGGTAGCCTGGTCGTGGAAGGAGTTTGTCGCGGGTGTATAAAGAAGCGTCAGCCGCACCGTTTTGTCGTTGGGCTTGTCCGACCCGAATTTACAATCCTCAAGGATGGTGACACCGAAATTTCCCGACTTATCGGTCAGGTCGAGCCACTCCCTGGAAGGAACCTCATATTTTTTCTCATCGTTGTTGGCGCGTTCTATCGTTCCGAGCCCGAGGTTGTAAGTGGCCACCGGGTTATTCGCCGTGAGCGGGAAGGAGGCCTTCAGGCTGACTCCTTTTGACTGCCATTTCACCAGGTTTTTGATGAAAAGTGCCTCTTCGCCGGCGGCGAGCGAAACAAACTGGATGAAGTTTGAATTTCTGGCATTCCGTTCGATCCGGAAAGTTGCCCTTACGGGGCCATTCTCAACCAGGGAGATCTTAGCAGGGCCCTTCACATAATCGACCGGTGGTCTCTGCCGGTCGCTCCAGTCCATATTCCAGGCCGGCCAGTAGGCAGGGTGTTCATACAGGAACTCCAGCAGGGCAGGAGCGGATAGGACCTCCCTGCCAGCTTTCTTATCGATGATGCTTGAAATATCACCGTTTTCATTGATCGTTACCTTGTAAAACTCGTTGTCAAGGATATTCTTTCCTGTAGATAGGCCGGTTTTATAGCCGGTGCCTGTGGCCGCCGGTTGTATGTCATAACATACCAGCCCGAACGATGGGACATTTGCCATGAAGAGAATCCTGACCGAATTTTTTGAGGTGGAAAGGATCTGGACCGGGATCTCTTTATTTTCCGGGTCGATCACCTTTACCGATTCGGGAGTCCCTTCGGGGAAATTGATCTCTGCCTCCACCACATCTTTCCGCGCAATGGCAAGCGGGTTATATACAACGACGGATTTTCCTTTTCCGCGTGTATCGATGGCTTTGATCACCGCACCGGCAGAACTTTCGAGGGATGAGGAAAACTGGTTAAGGCTGAGTACTTCGTCGTTCCAGGCATATTCGTAAGCTTTCGGGATAGAGGTTCCGGGAAGAATATCATGCATCTGGTTTCCGAGCACCAGCCACCAGGCCCTGTTCAGGGCGGCCTGCGGGTAAGTAAGGGATCCGAGCCAGTCGGCCATAACGGCCATTGGCTCGGTGGCCTGCACGAGCTGTTCGTTTTTCCGGTTCCAGCGTTTCATGTACGACTGGGAGGTCAGCGAACCGGCAGAATGCTGGGTAAGGAGCAGGTCGCCGGTATAGGTGGGGAGCCTTTTTTTCTGCGCTTCGTCCAGGTCGCGGAAAAGTTGGTCGGAGGAGCTCAGGTAGACCTTTATCTTTGAATCAGCCTGGTCGAGGCTGCCCACGGCATTTTTAATATCAGATTCCCTCGGGGAACCGCCCACATCACCAACGCCATAATAGCGGTAATCAGCAAAGACCTCGTATTTCCGTCCGTTTTCCATCACACGGTCAACCCAGTACCTGACGGTATCGAGCCGTTTTTCAATTTTCCCGGTATAATCGGTGGCATTCAGGGCGGCGATGACCCCATTGCCGTCGGGACCGATCCAGTTGCCGATATTGAATGGGATCCCGATGGCCGAGCCCCATCCGAGTTTCTGGGTCGAAAAGCCCTTTACACCGGCATGGGCAAGCGCTGAGGGGAGATGGGCCTGGAACCCGAAGCAATCGGGCAGCAGGAAATCGACGCTCTCTTTTGCGAATTCACTCCGGAAATAACCGTTACCGTACAATACCTGCCGGATGATCGATTCGGGAGAGGGGACATTCGCATCGCATTCGTCGACCGAGGAGCCGCCGACGAACCACCGACCCTGGCTCACATATTTTTTCAGCCTCTCAAATTTCTCAGGGTAGTATTCCTTCATCATTTTATACCTGCGGGCGCCGGAGAAGGTGAAAACATAGGGTTTGTATTTTTCAAGCATGGTGAAATTCTCATCCAGGGTGGACCGCAGGAATTTGTTGATGGTCTCTTCATAGTCCCAGCGCCATTCCGTGTCGAGATGGGCATAGCCAACGGTAAAAAGGACGGGAATAACGGAAAGATCATACCGGGGAGCTGGTTTTGCCGGTTCCGGCTGTGCCATCAGGGCACCCGGGACCAAAATGAAAAAAAGGAAAACAGTAATGGTAATGACACGCTTCATGGCGGAATATTTAACTTGTAAAGTTAGAGATTTATTTAATTCCTTAAAAAACCGTACTTTTGTCGGTGCATCATCAACCAAGGAGGCTTCAAATGAAAAACATGCTTTTTATCCTGATTTCTGCCCTGATCCTCGCATCCTGCGCAGATAAAAAAGATAGTTACACCATAAACGGGACCATCAGGGGTGTTGATTCAGGAATGGTCTTTTTACAAAAATTTGATGTCGACCAATGGGTGAAGATCGATTCCACCCTGCTGAATAAAGGTGAATTTACCTTTACGGGAAAGAATACTCTTCCCGAAATGTGGTATATCAGCATGAAGGAGAAGCAGGTGTTTGTTCCCATTTTCGTTGAAAATGCCAAAATTAATATGGAAATTTTTGCCGACAGCATTGATAAAGCCAACATCACAGGGTCGGCTGCCCACGATACTTACAAGAAATACGAGGAGATGAACAAGTCTTTAAATGCAAGGATTGAAGAGGTTTACAGGGAGTGGAAAAAGGCCAAGGAAACCAAAGATACCCTCGCCATGGCGAAGACGGATTCGGTTTCGAATGAACTTGACAAACAGATGAAACAGAATCTTATTGATTTTGTCAAGGCCAACAATGCCTCGGTTGTATCCTCTTACCTGGTGATCCGCAACGCATGGCAGTTCGACCTTCCCGAAATGGAGGAGGTGCTCAGTGTACTCGATACAAGCCTCAGCAATTCCGTTTATACCCAGTCGCTCGTAAAAAGGATTGACGTCCTCAGGAGCGTGGCTGTCGGTCAGCCTGCCCCCGATTTTACGATGAACGACACAATCGGCCAGCCACTCACCCTATCATCGATCAAAGGCGGATACCTTCTCATCGATTTCTGGGCCTCCTGGTGCAGCCCGTGCCGCGCCGAAAACCCAAATGTAGTAAAGGCATTCCAGGGTTATAATAAAAAGGGACTGAATATCCTGGGGGTCTCTTTCGATACGAGCCGGGACAAATGGATCCAGGCGGTCAAAGATGATAACCTTACCTGGATGCAGGTTTCTGACCTGAAGGGATGGGGCAATGCTGCCGGAAAACTTTACGGTGTCATGTCAATCCCCGCGAACGTCCTCCTCGATCCCGACAGGAAGATCATCGCCCGCAATATCAAGGGTGAAGAGCTCATGAATAAACTGGAAGAATTGCTGGGTTCCCCGGTCGTAGAGAAAAAAGTAAAAGGGAAAAAGGGTAAATGAAACGATTATTGCCGCTCCTTTTCCTGTTCTTTCCGGTAACGCTCTGGGCACAGAACAGCATCGAAGGGAGGATTCACAACCTCGATACAAAAACGATCTACCTGCTGAGTTTCTATGGTGAGAAATCGACCACCATTGATTCTATTATTGCCGATCCGGCGGGCAGGTTTCTTTTTACCATCGCCCCCGGCAAAAAACCTGGCATGTACAGGGTTCAGTGGGGGAAGGATAATCTCGTCGACCTGATCTGGAACCGGGAGAATATCTCTTTTGAGACGAACAGCCTCACTCCTTCCGACAGCCTCGTCATTATAAATTCGGTTGAAAACCGGATCTATTATGATTATTCGAAAAAGGACAGGAACACCCAGTCGCGCCTTGAACTGCTCATGCCGGTGGTGGATTATTACCCGGTGCATGATTCCTATTATTACCTGACTGCCGCTGAGATGGAAAGGATCCAGAAGGAGCAGGCCCGGCTGCTTGATTCGCTCGACCAGGCTCATCCGGGTTCGTATTCCGCAAGAATTTTTCGCCTCTACCAGACCCCTTTCCTTGCCTCTGGCCTGAAGAAAGAGGAGCGGCTTAAGGTTCTCCAGCAGCACTATTTCGACAAGGTGAACTTCAATGACACCTCCCTGCTTCACAGCCCGGCATTTGCCAACAAAGCCATCTCCTACCTGGCGTTGTACAGCGATAACCGCCTGGATAAAAAACACCTGGAGGCGGAATTCATCAGGGCGGTGACCATTATGCTAAGCGCTGCTTCCGTGAACCCTGACGTTTTCAAATTCCTGCTGGATTACCTGGTCAGCGGATTTGACAAGTATCATTTTGACGAAGTGATCACCTACATTGCGGATAATTTCCAGGATCCTTTCTCCTGTGAGGACCAGAAGCGTAAATCGAACCTTCAGAAGAAGCTGGAAACCTTTAAAAAGATCGCGGTTGGAAAAGTTGCCCCGGCCATCGAACTTCCCGATCAGAAGGGTAAAATGGTCACCCTTGCAGGTATTCAGACGGAATACACCCTGCTCGTCTTCTGGTCGACCGAGTGCCCCCATTGCACCGATTTCATGCCGAGGCTGAAAGCCTTGTACGACAGTCAGAAACCAAAACGTTTTGAAGTGCTTGCGGTCTCTGTCGATACAAGCCGGACCGCCTGGACGGATTTCATCCGGAAGGAAAAACTCAACTGGCCCAACGTTTCAGACCTGCAGGGGTTTGCGGGTAAAGCGGCAGATGACTACAACATCTATGCCACCCCCACCATGTTTCTCCTCGACAAAGAGAAGGTCATCCTGTCGAAACCCATATCTTTTCGTGAAACAGAACAGGCTTTGAGGGATCAAAAGCTGCTTCCCTGAACCCGGTTTTTTTTTACCTTTGCGCATTCCAAAAAAATTATTTTTCACCTGTTTATGGCCTAAAATGGACGAATAATGTACGAATTCATCAAGGGAAAACTTACGGAGAAAAACCCGGCGTATGCCGTTATCGACGTCCAGGGCGTCGGTTATATCCTGAATATTTCGATTCACACCTACTCTCAGATCACTGAGAATGAACATTGTACTCTTTATACTCACCTGGTGGTCAGGGAGGACGAAATGCTTCTGTTCGGATTTGCTGAAAAAGAGGAACGGGAGCTGTTCCGACAGTTGATCAGTGTTTCAGGAGTAGGAGTGAGCACGGCAAGGATCATTCTCTCCTCACTTTCACCCCATGAGGTATGTCGCGCCATCACGGAAGGAAATGCCCCCCTTCTCCAGAGCATCAAGGGGATAGGGACAAAAACTGCACAAAGGATCATCATAGATTTGAAGGATAAGCTTTCGCGCGACCTGATTCCTCAAGAAAAAGTAGGTTTCCTGCACAATACTAAGAAGGAAGAAGCGTTATCAGGATTGATCATTCTGGGTTTCCCGAAGATGGTTGCTGAAAAAGCATTGAACAGGATCATCGGATCGGAAGGCACCGGGTTATCGGTGGAACAGTTGATCAAACAGGCGCTAAAAATTTTGTGAAGAAACTGTGTATTGGTGAGGACCTACGCTGACTCCGCTTCAAAAATCATTTACTGCCTGGTTATCCTGCTGGTTTTTACCGGCTCGGCCTCTTTTGGCGGAGGGTGGAACAACTACGGGGTAACCAGTGCATTTTCAATTTCTTCTGATTCGCTGAAGGGAGATACCATCCGTTTGCGCTATCCATTTTCGGATGAGACGCTGAACCCGGACCCCGGTTCAAAGGAGGCCAGTGATATTTACCTCAAGAATCCATCCAACTTTTCCACCACTGTTGAATATGACCCGGTAACCCGCCAATATTACTACACCTATAAAATCGGGAACATCGAATACCGTGTTCCTACCACGCTCTCGTTCGAGGAGTTCCAGAACATGGATATGAACACCATGATCGACAATTACTGGAAAGAGAGAGCCAACGCTGCTAGTATAGACAATGCCAAGGGGATCATTCCAAAAATACGCATCCCCGGAAAGGTGTTTGAGACCATTTTCGGGAATAATACGGTGGATATCCGACCCCAGGGATCGGCCGAGATCAATTTCGGGATCATCTCAAACCGCCGGGATGACCCGATGCTGAACACCCGCCAGCGCCGGCAGACCAACTTCGATTTCGATGAGAAGATCCAGATGAACGTGATCGCCAAGATCGGGGATAAGATCGAGTTCAAGGTCAATTACAATACAGAGGCCACCTTCGATTTTGAGAACAAGCTGAAGCTGAAATATGAGGGCAAGGAGGACGACATCATCCAGCTGATCGAGGCGGGCGACGTAAACCTGCCGCTTAATACCTCCCTCATCCGTGGCACGGAGAGTCTCTTCGGGATCAAGACCAAGCTGAGGTTTGGAAGGGTAACCGTTACGGCAGTCTATTCCCAGCAGAAGAGTGAGACCAAGAATATTACAGTGCAGGGAAATGCCCAGACAACCCGTTTCAGGATCAGGGCGGATGAGTACGAAGAGAACAGGCATTTCTTTGTATCACAGTATTTCAGGGAAAATTACAAGGAGGCGCTCAAAACGTTACCTATCATCACCTCCAACGTGAATATTGTAAAGCTGGAAGTCTGGGTCACCAACGTTGGCGCCGCTGTTACGGAGAACCGCAACATCGTAGCCCTGATGGATATCGGAGAAACCACCCCCTACAACAAAATCTTTCACGGGTATGGGATGACTTACCCGTCGAACAATTCCAACGACCTCTACAAAGTACTGATGCCAACACCGGCAGATACGGCCAAGATGAGGAACATCAACAAGGTGACCGATTACCTGAAAGGTTCCCCGTTCTATCTTATTTCGGGGGAGGACTTTGAGAAGGTTGAAAGTGCACGCAAACTCCTTCCGTCGGAATTCACCTTTAACTCCAAGATGGGGTTCATCTCCCTTAACATGTCGCTGAATACTGACCAGACACTCGCAGTGGCTTACCAATACCAGGTGCTTGGAGATACGACCATCTACCAGGTGGGCGAATTTTCGGACCAGGGGATCAATTCTCCGCAGTGCCTCATGGTCAAACTGCTGAAAAGCACATCACTCAACACCAAGATCCCGACCTGGAAGCTGATGATGAAAAACGTATACGCGCTGGGAGCCTACCAGATCCAGCCGGCCGACTTTACCATGAACATCCTCTATGCCGGCAACAACAACGGGGTTCCCACGGCCTACCTTACTGAGACCAGGATCAAGGGCGTTCCCTTGCTGCGCGTGCTCAATTTTGACAATGTAAACCAGCAGTTCAACCCACCTCCCGACGGCATGTTCGACTTTTACGACAACGCCACTACACAGGGAGGTACTATCCAGTCGTCGAACGGAAGGATCTTCTTCTCCGTGCTGGAGCCTTTCGGGAACGACCTGCGCGATTCCATTTTCGATCTGAATGATCCCAAGGGATCGCTGGCACTTGCCGACAAGTACTGTTTTGACTCGCTTTACACGATGACCAAGACGATGGCGAAACAATATCCCGACAAGAACAAGTTCATGCTGGAGGGATTTTACAAATCTTCTGCGGGAGCTGAGATCTCACTAAATGCGCTCAATGTGCCACCGGGGTCCGTGAGGGTCACTGCCGGGGGGATCCTGCTGACTGAAAATGTGGATTACACGGTGGATTATACCCTTGGCCGTGTGAGGATAATCAATGAAGGGTTGCTGAATTCGGGGACACCGATCAATATCTCGCTGGAAAGCAACGAGATGTTCAACATACAGACCAAGCGCCTGATGGGGGCACACATCGACTACAAGATCAACAAGGATTTCTTCATCGGGGCCACCATCATGAATCTCAATGAACGGCCGCTTACGCAGAAAGTCAATTACGGGGATGAGCCGATGTCGAACACGATCTGGGGCGTTAACCTCACCTATCGCTCCCAGTCGCGCCTCATCACGCGCTTTGTCGACGCCATCCCGTTTATCCACACCAAGGCAGTCTCTAATGTAGCCATTGATGCGGAATTTGCACACTTCATCCCTGGCCATTCAAAGGCCATCGGCAAAGCCGGAACGACCTACATCGATGATTTTGAAGGGGCAAAATCGACCATTGACCTGAAAAACATAGGAAACTGGTTCATTGCCAGTACTCCTCAGGGACAGCCAACACCCGATCTTTTCCCTGAAGGGGCCGCCGGGACTGACACCGCATACGGTTACAACAGGGCGAAAATGGCGTGGTATATTATCGATCCTCTTTTCTATGATAAAAACACAAGCCTCATCCCGCCCAACGTAAACAATTCCGAGCTTGCAAACCAGTATGTCCGCCAGATATGGGAAACGGAGGTTTTCCCGAACAAGCAGCCACTGAATGGCGTGCCGGTCAACCTGGCTGTCTTCAACATGGCATACTATCCGTCGGAACGTGGTCCATACAACTACGACGTGCTTCCAACCCAGTATTCCAGCGGTATCAATGCCGACGGTACACTTGCCGTTCCTGAAACACGCTGGGGAGGTATCATGCGCAAGATCGAGACCACCGACTTTGATGCTGCCAATATCCAATACATCGAATTCTGGATGATGGACCCCTTCGTCTATGACTCCACCAATGCCGGTCAGCTTTATTTTAACCTCGGAGATGTTTCGGAAGATATTCTGAGGGATGGC
>JBAXRT010000037.1:0-22482 GCA_037131065.1 bacterium
AGGGTACATCAAGGGGACAAGCCCGGGACCCATCATCGGTTCCGACGGAAATCCCCGCCCGGGGGTGCTGTTCATGACCAGCGACATGATCACCGAAATGGGCGACGACAGCTATCTTACCCAGTTCAACATGTTCCTTGGCCGGATCGATTCCACGATAAACCTGGGCTATCCCCTGGCCCAAAACACGGTCCGTCAGCCCAATAATGCCAGGGCACTCTGCACCGGAGACTGGAAAATAGTTCAGTATGTCGATCCCGGCGGAATTAAAGCCCCGCAATGGGAACTCTATTGTCTGACCAATGATCCCGTCGAACTTATCAACCTGGATGATTACACCACGGGAGAAGTAAGGAGCGACGTCAGCGTTCCGGGTATGACCCAGGAACAGCTCATCATGAAAAACGCCCTGCTGAAACAGCAACTTGCCAATGTGACCGGGTTAGAAGAACAATCGGTCACCTCCGCCGGTCTGAGGCTTTTCCAGAATCAGCCGAATCCATTTAACCGGCAGACCACCGTTTCGTTCACTATCCCAGAACCCGGAAAGACCAGGCTCAGCATCCGCGATGCTTCGGGCCACGAGGTAAAGGTCCTGGTGAACGCGGATCTGCCGGCCGGGGCCCATACATACACCTGCGACACCGGTCCGCTCTCCCCCGGGGTTTACCTGCTCAGCCTGGATTTCAGGTGGCAGCTGCTCGTGAAGAAAATGATCGTGATGAAATGAGACTCCCTTTTAGCGGGAGCCTGAGCTCCTCCCCATCGCCCATTTCATGACATTCGACGGCGGACGCTGGTGAACCAGTTCGCCGGCCATGAATTCGAAATAGGGGAGTGTGTGTTTGTAGAACTTTTTAAATCCCGGGCAGAGGTAGTTTAATCCCGCTTCTCCCTCAGGCGTTTTCACGATGCGGTTCTTCGGACACTCCCCGTTGCAGAGCACCAGGTATTCGCATTTGCGGCAGTACGCCGGGAGCGTATCCTTTTTGTCCTGGCCGAACCGTATCTGCGACGGCTCGCTCATCAGCGCCTGGATGGATTTATCGCTGATGTTTCCCAGTTTGTATTCCGGGAACACATAATGGTCGCAGGCGTACACATCCCCGTTATGCTCGATCACACCGGCATGGCCGCACACCTCCGCCGAAACACAAACAGGCGGAGGCACACCCATCCGGTTTGCAAGCACACAGTCGAACGTGAGCACGAAATAATCCCCCACATCCTTTCTCACCCATTCGTCGAAGATCCCGATCAGGAAATCCCCGTAATCCGAAGGATTGACGGTCCAGTCAGTGACCTCGGCATGCTTCCGGGAGATGGCCGGCTGTATCCTGAGTTCGCCCGGTGAGGCCGAGGGATCGATCCATTCCACCACAGGCAGGAACTGCATGTAACGACTGCCAATGCTCTTCAGGAAACGGTAAACTTCCAAAGGGAATTTTGCATTGTAATCATTCACTACGGATAAGGTGTTGAATTCGACCTTATGTTTCAGCAGCAGTTCAAGGCCTTTCATGCATTTCGCAAAGCTGCCCTGCCCACTGCTGTACTTCCTGTAATGGTCATGGCAGTGTTCCGGTCCGTCGACCGAGATCCCGACCAGGAAATCATGATCCCTGAAAAAGCGGCACCATTCGTCGGTGAGCGTCGTGCCGTTGGTCTGAATGGAATTCTCGATCTTCCTTCCGGCCCCGTATTTTTTCTGAAGGCGGATGACGGTATGGAAGAAATCGAGCCCTCTCATAACGGGTTCGCCCCCGTGCCATGTGAACTGGATCACAGGATCGATGGAGGTGTAGATAACCTGTGCAATGTAGGTTTCCAGGGTCTTTTCACTCATCTCCTGCCGTGTTGACGATGCAGGATACAGCTTTTCTTTCTCCAGGTAATAGCAATAGGCGCAATCCAGGTTGCATACCGAACCAATTGGCTTGGCCATCAGTGAAAATTTTTTTTTTAGCGAAAAATTGATCCCCATAAAATTCTCCCGGCTCCCATCCCGGCATGTCTGAACCCGACGGCAAAGTTAAAAGAATAGACCATCGGGCACCTTCTCCCCAACTCATCACCTCATTGCATCACCTCTTCTCCCCGGGAATCACTGACCACCTTGTGCCGAATTAACAGAACCACCGTATTAGCCTGAAAATAATTATACAAATTGTACAACATATTCAGAATAATTCATCCACAAAATGATCATTAAAAAGACTGAATCCTGGCTAATAATTGCTCTTCACAAGCAGGTAATACGGGTATACCGAATGGTTTTCCCATGCCTGGAAATGGACTGTATCCTGGGGGAAGACTTTGTAGTATTCAGCATCGGGGAACAAGGGAACCAGGTCACCGCAGCGCTCGAAATCAAATGTTTCTAGTAGAGCGGGCTCAACATACCCGGGCATGGCTTTAATAACCCTCGGATACACGTTTTTATGGATGATGGTCAGCATTTGTTTGATTATCTCCGGTCCTGCTGCTAAAAACTGCTTGTAGGTGGCATCAAATTTCGGTCCGGCCGGGTAATTGATACTGGCAAGAAATCCTTTCATGTCAAAAAACGGGCTGATCTTTGGGAAATCAACAGCGGTCTGAAATGTAATACCTATGCAGGGAACCCAGTCCAGCACGTTGTTTACCGACATCGCCCATCCGCCGGTATTTATTTTCTGATAATCATAAGCATATTGGAGGTTTCCAGTCTTGGGCGCCGCAATTAAATACGTTTTTAAACGGAAGTCGGATGGCAGTTTGCCGTCTTTTTGCAGATAACGGATATACGATGTGGCGAGAAACCCTATACCGCTTCCCTGGCTGTGGCCGAGAAGAATAAAATCACGAACGCCTTTGCCATACTGCTCCCTGATCTGGCTTATGAGCTCATCGGAGATGTGCGCAAGCCCAAGCAGCATGCCGATGTGCACTCCGGCACCGGGCAGTTCGGCTAATTTATACTCAAAGGATTTATCGTCAGATAATTTGATCTTACCAACTGCAGGGACCATCGGGCTGTAAAATGCAGCCGTAAAACTCAGTCCTCCCGGGTCCACTATGGAACCCCTGATGGCGATCACTGCCTTGTTGTCACTGGTATTCCATAAATCAAAGCGGTTCATCAGCGGGGAAACCTTTGAGCGGAAAACCCGTTTGATCCCCTCAGGTGAGGGAGTTTTAAAACCGCCTATATCAGCTGAGTCATAAGCGCGTTCCATCACAGGGAGCAAAGAAGTAAGCTCAGCTTTGTCATACCCGGGTACAAGGACTGCGGATTCCCTCGTTTGATTACATCCGGCAAATGAAAGATATATCGCCGTTACTGCAATAAATAATGATAATGATCTCATAATGCATGGAATGTTGAAGCCAAAGGTATGGAAATTCCAATTCGGCTCTTAACTGCCAAATCGGCCATTTGCCTGGAAACCGCCTGAAAACTGGAAAAAATACATCCGTCCGTCACAGGAAGTAATGGGGGATTCACTGAGCAGGATGCAGCAAAACCTGTATAGAACATTCACGGACCTGTCTTTGCTGAATGGCGGAACATTCAACCTCGGGGATTACAAGGGACAGATTGTATTGCTTGTATTCTGGAGATTGGGATGCCCTCCCTGCCTTAAAGAGATGCAGGTGCTTCAGCTTTTATCGGAGAAGTATAAAAACAAAGGATTCACCGTCGTCGGCTTCAATCATGTCGATAACGAAGCTCTTGTGAAACAGTATTTCGAAAAGCATGGCATCTGTTTCCCGAATATCCTGGATTCGTCGCCGCATGCAAAAAAAATCTACGAAGATTTCAAAACAAACATCGTCCCCCTGAATCTCCTGATCGACCGCAAGGGTTCTCTCATCAAACTTTTGACGTAGTTTTATGGACTTCAGACCAAGGACTACTCTCCCCCGGGGATCCTGAATCCACTGGCTCCATCGGTTCGCTCTTCTTATGCATCAGCTCCCGGATGGTCTCAAAGATCAGTTGGATATTTTCGTCATGTGAGGAGACGGTCCCTTCCAGCTCTTCGATCTTCAGGGCCAGTTCCTTATGTGTTTCAAGGAACCGGCGCATTTGTACAAATGCCCGCATGATGGCAATGTTGACCTGGATGGCATCAGGAGATTTCAGAATCCCAGACAGCATCGCAACTCCCTGCTCTGTAAAGGCATAAGGAAGATATTTTGAATGTTCACCTCTCTTTAAGGTGCCAAATTGGTACCATAAAGAATTATTTTCTTCTCTTGTTAGTTCAAACATGAAGTCTGCCGGGAATCTAGGTCTGTTGCGCCTGACAGCTCTTTTTAATGATTTTACTTCAACCCTATATAACCGGGCTAAATCAAAGTCAATGATCACTTTCTCTCTCCGGATAAAATGTATCAGGCCAGAGATGTTTTCAACCTGTTTTTGTAAATCATTTTCCATAATGCTTTTATTGCTTAATTAGGTAACAGGTCAAAAGGTGATAGGGGTCAATGCAAATAATGTAGGCAATGCAACGAATTTCGGAGCGCAGCGGAGTCCTCGCCCCAGCGTGGTAAACAATTCAGGGATGCTGGATATGGGGCTATTTTCGTAAATTTCGGCGTTATTACTATGGAGGGAATGCTCAAAACACTTCATTCAAACCAGGGTAGATCAGGATTTTATGCTTGTAAAACGTGTTAGAAAAACATTGATATTGAATAGAATCGCGCGAACATGGCTCCTGTCGTTATTGCTGCTTCTGCTTGCAGCTTCCGCCTGCACTACGATCAGGGTCGAGAAGCCGGCCGAGCGGTATGATATACCGGAGTACCATCCGCAGTATTCGGACATCAACATTCCCCTGGAGGTGAACAAGGGGCAGCTGAAAAAGCTCATCAATAAAAGGCTTACCGGGCAGTTGTATGCTGATACAAGCTTCGACGATAACGACCAGGATGACCTGATGCTGTTTGCTTCGAAGACGGACAGCATCGATGTGGGTTTCGAAAATAATTTCCTGACCTACCGCGTGCCGCTGAAGATCTACCTGAAGAAAAGGACAGCCGTGGAGGTGTTTGGGATTAACCTTGGTGAGATCAGGGATGCTTCTGCCGAAGTCGCACTGAAGTTTAAAACGAAGCTGAGCATCAACAGGGACTGGAGCCTCGCCACCGTGACCATGCCCGATGGCTATGAGTGGATCAGCACACCTTCGGTTTCTGTCGCAGGGTTCACCCTCCCGCTGCCGGTTGTCTCCGACCTCCTCCTGCAAGGCAGCCTGGGGGATATCGCAAAAGGGATCGATAAGTCGCTCAAGTCGGTCGTGGATCTGCGTAAGACCGTGGGAGAGGCCTGGACGGCCATGCAGAAACCCTTCCTGATCTCGCCGGGGGATTCGCTCTGGCTTAAGCTGAGCCCCGTTGAGCTGAGTTCGGTTCCGATACAGGGGACAAAAGACGGGAGCATACTCACTTCGCTCGGGCTTAAGACGCTGGTCGAGCTCTTTTACGGCCAGGAGCCTGCTTTTACCGTGAACCCCGGGCTTCCCCCGCTTAAGATCACTTCGGCCCTTCCCGGGCAGTTCAACATCAACCTCTCACTTGATATTCCTTTGCCGTATATCAATTCGCTCGCGCGTACGGTAATGCGCGGATACACCATGACGTATAAGGATTACAAGGTGATCATCAAAGATATCACGATTTACGGCCAGGGGGAAAACCTGATCGTGGAGCTTCCGGTGGAAGGAACAGTGAGGGGCACGATCTACCTGGCAGGGATCCCCGTGTTCAATAAGGATTCACTGACGATAGAGATGGATAACCTTGATTTTTCCGTGGCTACGAAGAATGTGGCCGTGAAAACGGCCTCCTGGCTTTTTCATTCGGGACTGGTGCAGAAGTTGCGCGCCGGACTGGTCTTCCCGGTGGGCGAGCAGTTGCGCTCGGCCCGCGAATCGGTCGCTGCCGCCCTGCATGAAAACCGCTCCATTGAGAACTTCAGGATCAACGGACAGGTCGAACGTCTGGAACCCGAAAAGATAGAGATCACTCCGGGCTCGGTCAAGGCGTACTTCCTGTTCGAGGGTAAGTTGAGGGTGCGTTTGAATGTTGATTAGATAAGGGGTGGGATAGAGCCAAGTGCGAGGTGTGATGTGCGAAGTCTGAAATAATAATTCACACGTCACAGTTCAGACCAGAGACTTCAGACTTGAAATTTCACGGTAATGTGGTGCTTGCCACCCCCATCGCCACCAGCTTCATCAGACCGGCATCGTGGGTAACCGATTTGTCCCTGCCAAGCCCCGAGATGACCGACATCCTGCTCATGGCGTCCTGCATTTGCCTGGCGTAAAGCGGATTGTCCGGCACAGACTGCCCGGCCGGGGTGCTGCTCACGGATCCGGGATGATGATGGTCCGCCCTCGCGCTCCCCGGGGTTTTTGCTTCCGGCTTTTCAAGCCAGACGGTATCTTTCATCAGAACCGGCTTATCAATATAAACGGTATCGGCAACGGCCACCTGGCCAGTCATCCGGTAGTTCTGGAGGAAAAGATAGAACACCAGGAAAAGGAGAACCGACGCCGCTAGTCCGGCCTGGTAAAGCGGGATGCGATAGCTGAGGAATCTTAAAAGGGTTCCGGGAGCGGTGTCGGGCACGGAGTTTTCGTCCTGCCTGAATGTTTGCATCAGCCTGTTTTTTACCGAGGGGTCGGGAGTGATGGTGGCGGCGGGGCTTCCGCTGCCACGTCTGTTGCTGGCAACCATGACGGATTCCCTGAAGCGGGTGTAATCTGCTTCCGTAATGAACCGTAAAACCAGGTCACGCTCAGTTCCTGACAACTCATCGAATGATTTCTGCCTAAGCAGGCGGTCGAAACCGGGCAGGGCATCAAAAATATTCTCTTCCATGACTTAATTGATCATCGGGTTAAACACTTTCAGTTGCACCGAGAGGGCTTTCAGGGTGTAGAACAGCCTTGATTTGACAGTTCCCTCCGGACAGCCCATAAGTTCGGCGATTTCGGTTATGGAGAGCTCCTCCCGGAACCGAAGCAGGAAAACCTCCCGGTGGGTTTCATCCAGCAGGCTTAGTTTTGCGTAGAGCTCCTTTTCAAACAGCTTCAGATCCATCTTATCCGTTCCTTCAAACCGGCCGGATATTTCCGGGAAGGCCGAAAGCCGGTAATCCTCCCGCACCCGGAAGCTCCGGTATTCATTCCGGCACATGTTCATGGCAATGGAATAAAGCCAGGGTCTGAAGGACCTGCCCGGTGTATATTTTTCGGGATCATTGAGCAGCTTGAGAAAAAGATCATGGAGAAAATCCTGGGCTTTCGCCTCATCCTTCCCAAGCCTGCGATAAAAGAAATTCACCATCTCCCCGGCATGGCGGTCGTACAGCACGCTGAATGCTTCACGCTCCTTTTTCCGGAGGCGAAGCATCAGCTCCTCATCGCTTTGCAACTGGTACCTGTTAAAGAAACGGCTCATAGGCCCTTCTATTCACAATCATTGTACTCTTTTATCTCCTCCACCCTGCCGGATTTAGCGGAAATCGTGGCAATCAGCTCTCTCACTTTTGCCAGCTTTTCACTCTCCCCGGATGACCGGTAATGGCTGCACAGCTTTACCAGGGAAGGCAGATAGCCAGTGTTCATCTGGGCAACCACGGCAGCGGAAGGATCAGATGCAAAGGCCACCTTCAGGTAGTCGAGCAGGTAGTCGTTTTCGAAATGGCGCCTTATCACCCCGAGATTGTCAAACTCCTTTTTCTGATAACGCATGGCCAGTCCCGAAAGGTATAAATCTTTCTGAATATCTGCATCGAGATAATACTTTGTATCGAGTGTAAGGGCAAGATAAACAGGGCGTTTTGACTTTTCAATCACCTGTGAGAGGATGACCTTCCTCAGGGCGGAGAGGGAATCCGGGTCCTTATAATTATCAGCGTTGAACTGGATTTCGGGGATCTGCAGCTCTCCGAAGATCTTTTTCCGGTAATCCTCCTTGGCCAGCAGCGGGATGTTGAGCACTGCCACACCGGGCTTCAGCCCAAGTGCATCCTGCAACATCCATAAAGGGAAAGTGTCGTTATCGCCGGCAGTAAGGATGATGGCATCATCGTCGAGGGTCTTCAGTACATTATAGTTATAGTTCAGGATCCCGGGGGCAATGTCGTTGCTCAGGAACCATTTTTTATTGAACTCCCTGCGCTTTTCACCGTTCCTTTTCACCTCGTACCAGAGTACCACTTCGTCGAGGATCTCTGCTTTTCCCCCACTAAGTTCGTAGGCCCTGAAAAGGTCTTTTTCGTAATCGGGATAGTCGATGGAATTGTTGTATAGCTTGATATAAATCGATTCATAGCTACCCGGCATCGCCTTTCCGGCCATGTTGACGATATCGGAGAGGTTTTTGAAATATTCACCCCGGGCTGCTTCCCAGCGGCTCCGGTCGGTAAGGCGGGCCATACGGTTTGCGGTATAGTAATAGATCCAGCCGGGACCATTGTTCGGGTCCTTGTCAAGAACCGATTTCCAGGCCTTTGCCTGCGCCTGGTACCAATCGAACGACTGTACCTCTTTTACAATGGAGTAAACCTTTTCGGGTTGCTGGGCCGGCAGACTTCCCGGAACTAAGATCGCCGCGATGAACAGGAGGGCGGATAAGATTTGTTTTTTCATAATGATCAGGATTTTTATTGATTTGATATAACAGGAATACACCCCAATCAAGAAAAGGTTCAAAGAGAAGGAAATTATATGTATCAGGCGCGAGTCCTGCTGGTTCTATCTGGTAATGGTGAAGGTGTCGAACACTTCGTATCGCCCTACATATCCTTTATAGCTGTTAACCGTGATGGAGTTGCCGTTGATGTCGATCACGCTGTAGTAATAGGTCTTGGGGTTGTTGTAAACGTTCCAGGCGGCTTTGATGGCGGGATCTATGTTCCCGGCATCGGGGCCGGCGCCGCATGTACCGTTGAGCAACTGCACAACATTGTTCTTCCACTTGGGGGTGGGCGGTGAAGTCGGCGGATTCGGAGTGATGGTACTGTCGATTGCCCTGCGGGAAAACAGGTGCGAATGTCCGCAGGCGTAAATAGCGAACTTGTTGCTGTCAAGGAAGGACCAGAGCCTGGTAAAGGTCTGGTTCGCAGCCGAGGGTTCCTGGGGGTCGTCGGAGACGTAGTAGTAAGGGGTATGGATGAACAGGAACTTATGGGTTGCCTTGGATTTGGCCACCAGGGACCTTAACCATGTCATCTGTGCTCCGTCGATGTTGCCTCCCAGGTTTAAGGGGATGGAATCATGGGTCAGGTAGTAGGCGTCGAGTACCACGAACAGGGAGTTGCCTAACTGGGAGGTGAAAGAGTACGCGAGGTTTTCGTAGCCGGCCGGACCGTTGGAGGGGTTCTCCGGAAAGGCGGTCTGGAACGCCTGCTGGTTGCCGATCATGAATCCGGAATCAGAGTGCTGGTAATAGAGCTCATGATTGCCGATGGCAGTGTACAAGGGGATTCCCTTGCTCGTGAGGGGCTCGAACAACTCTTTCCATGCTTCAAAGGTATAGTTTGGTTTGATATACCCCCGGTATGACATATCCCCTCCAAACACGATGAAGGAGGGTTTGAGAGGCAGGCTGTCGATGTTGCTGATAATGGCCCTGAGTACCGTGTCGTTCACAGGATGCTTGAGGGTGTCACCCCGGCTGTCGGCCAGGAAGACGAAACGAACCGTTTCATCCATTGTAACTGGTCCGTCCGGCGGGTCCGACTTGCTGGTTTTGCAGCCAACAAGCATGGAAATTGTAACAAGCAGGCAGGTCAGGGCGATGATGTTGATCTTTGATTTTTCAGACATGGCGTTTCTCCTTTACTTGGAAAGAATTTTTTTCATGGATTTGCATTTCAAAAATAAGTAATAAAACCGGCTGCTTGCTCATTTTAAAATTTTCAAATCTCCAAATCTTCAAATTTTCAAATCACCTCCTCACCACTGACCGCAATATATTGCGGGCCCACAGTGATCTGGAAGTAAAAAAACTCCTCGCAACCTTTCATTCCCGGCCTGCTGAAAAATGAGTTCAACCTGGTTAGTCTTCTGCATGGGTAGTCAGTTCGCCGAAAAGGATAATGTGTGAATGATGTAACTTATTCCTGAAATTGTGCAACGTTTTTATTAGTGATTGGGCTTACCTTTATCCTCTATGTTAGCAGATTAAATTGATTAGATCTGATGACAACCCAAATTCATGTTTTATGTCGATCCTAGATAGTTTTTTTTCACATCCGGTTGAGCGTCCGCTCAGGAATTTGCTTTTTGAAAAAGCTAAGCAAAGGTATATTGCAGAAGGGAAATCCCTGCCTGAGGATATTAAACTGTGGCCAAAAGAAGCCAGGAGATCAGTGGATGAATATGCCAAAGAATTTTTTTCTGAAGAACGGAAAAAGATCGATGGCGCAAAAAAGGCACTCAACCAGGTAATGCCAAATCTGATGATCGATGCGTTGAAAGTTACCTTCTCTGAGACCCACTCCTTGTGGTATGCCACTGAAAAGGTCACGTTTTCGGACTTTCCGTTAATCCACAATGTTTTGACGGTTCCGATGGATGCGATCAGGCATAAACTTCAGCAGCCATTATTTGGAGTGCTTTCATCTGATAACGCACCCATTGAATTTAAAAACTTCCTTCCTGAAACCAAATCAGCCATAGCGATATGCTCAATTGACAGGTTATTTGATGATTCAGTAAAAAAAATGCATGATGACAACGTCTCTTTTGAGATCAATAAATTGTTTGCCCCGGTGATCATTGTTGATATGATTAAAGATGATTTCTATTATACAGATAACCTGGATTACGTCTCAAGGCTGAATATGCTTGTGGTTTCAGAGTATTATTTTAACAAATCCGGGGCCGAAAGAGAAAACGAAAGAAAGAAGAGGAAAATCCGAAGAAGCTGGAGAATATGGAAAAAGGGGAATACCCGTCCGAATAAAAGAAGATTCATTACCGGACCATGGAACCTCCCCGAGGGCACCATTCAGATAAAGAAAGCATAAAGTTTAAAATATTCCAAATGACTAAAAACGGGAATCCAATTCCTGCACTACCCTGATGTAATTCTTGACCGGGATAATATAGGTTCGAATAAGACCGGCCATGTTGCCATGTCGCTTGTCACGCCCTCATAGCTCCAGCTCAAAAAACAACGCCCCCGGATCGGGATTTTCCCGGTAGGGTTCGATGGGTTTGAAACCGTTTCCCTGGTATAATTTAATGGCTGATTTCATCGTGCTGATCGTGTCAAGGCGGATCTTCTCATAGTTCAGCTCGCGGGCAAGGTCGATGGAAAGATACAGCAGGCGCTCACCAAGACCCTGGCCCCGGTGGGCCTCCCGGATGTACATCCGCTTCAGCTCTGCGATCCCGTCACCGAACTTACGGATCCCGGCACATCCCACAAATTCACCGGTGCCAACATCTTTTACCAGGAAGATTCCGCCAGGAGGTTCATGGTACATGATATGAAGTTCAGCAAGTTCAGCATCAAAGTTCTGGAAGCAGAGGTTGAAGTTCAGGGTCTTCGCATATTCAATGAAAAGCTCCCGCGCAGCGACATATTCATTTTCGGTGGTCGCCTTTATTAACTGATAACTGAAAACTTGATTCTCAGCGGTCATTTACGGCTTTCGATAATGCTTTAAAGGAAAAATATCATTTGGTCATTTTGTGATATCGAGTATCGTTTGCCGGGTCCCAAACATCGATATGCGGCTGATGTCCTTTGATGAAAAATCCAGGTAGCGGAGGTCGATCTTGCGGAGCGTGGGGTCCTCGTATGTCTTGAAATAGAAAATCATGTTTGTGATATCACGGAAGGTGACCCACTGTGTGGATTCGGAGGAGACGACATTCCCTTTCTGATCCTTATCGACAATGATCCCGAATGGGATGGTAAAGGTGTTGATCACATGCTGGCAAAGATTCAGATTACCGGCAGCATCCGCCTGGGGGGTGACGAACTTTTCAAACATGGCCAGCCGCACAAAACGGCTTGGCGGCGTGTAATCGCCCGGCAGGCCAAACATCCCGTCGCCGTGACCGGTCGGGTTAAAGGAAAATCCGCCTGCTTTCAGCGGGATCGGATTGGTATTCTCCATACCGATATACTGTCGGAGGTTCGTATACTGCCATGGCAGTGAGGGGGAGTTGGTCATGATGCCAAGAGGGTTGTCGTAAATGTTGCAGATTCCTTTGTCGTATTCAACGACAATACAACCGCCCTGGTTGTCGTAAACAATAAAATGCACTGTAAGCGCCCCTTTCATTTTTGAGGGATCGGAATAGGCGAACACCTTTATATTCCGGGTTGCAGCCCGGACCTCATCAACAGTGGAAAAATTTCCCAGCACCCAGTCGGGATACAGGGCCTGGGCAAGCGCCATGCTGCTGTCGGCCGGAGCAACAGTCTGGTACTGCATATCGCTCTCATACCAGAGCTCACTGATGGAGAGCCCTTTTTCGTTCATCCCGTCGCTCACTCCGAAATCCATCCCCATGCTGGCAACTCCCACATATCCGTATTTCGATAACCACTTCACTCCATATTTGCTTACCGGCGACGGGCTTGCCATCTGGCGGTTACGCGGAACCAAGATCAGGTCGTACTTCAGATCAACACCGAACTCCATGGAACGGGCAATGGTAATGTTGCCGTCTTTCGCTTTCATCCGGAAGACGGTACAGGATTGAAGATCGGAAAAACTGCTCAGCATCACCAGGCCGATGATGACAAAGAAAAAGGTTATTTTTTTCATGGTTGAATTATCAATGTATATTGAAGAACTTTTGTTTCACTTTAAAGAGAAAACCTAGATCACTACAATTTTCCTTGTGATCTCTGCAGCTTCCGATTTGATCCGCAGGTAATAGACTCCTGCAGGAACCCCTTTTACATTTAACGGGATGACCTGCTTCCCGGCTCCGCACTTTTCACGGAAGATCGTTCCCAGCTCATGACCTGCGTTGTTCATCAGACTGATCTCGATACTCCCGGCATCCGCAAGGTCAAGAGGAAGGCTGACAAGGTTACGGGCAGGAACAGGGTATGGAGAACCCACCTGAAGATTTGTATACTCCTGTTCGCCGATGCCTGCCGTTGACTTATAATAAGTACTGTAAACCCCGTTGCCATGGGTTGCCACGGCAATGAAGCCATCAGTCTGCCGGGTATCGATCATATCAACGAGCACATTTCCAATGGTGGAGGGTCCCTCCTGCATCCAAACGGTGGAATCCCCCTTCAGCTCTGTGGTGGAAAAGAGCCCGACGGAGGTCCCGATGAAGATGACCTTTTCCCCTTTGTAAGTCAGCACCTCCGACCACCTGACCGAAGGCCCTGACCCGGAGCCGTCGAGGTGCTCCTCGAGATTACCGCCTACCGCTGTCCACGTCGATCCCCCGTCATTGCTGTGAAACAGGCTCTGAACGCCGTAATTAGAGAAGACTACCATGATGTTGTCGGCATTCAGGGGATTTGCATCGATACAGGCAACAAAGGCGTTAGCGGGGAAATTTGACCCGGTAATATCCACCGGGACCGGGTTCCCGGTATTGGCATTGTCTAGCCTGTAAACCTTTCCGAGGCTCGTGCCGTAGTAAAGCCTGTTGGCAGGGTTGACCGAAACGGAGATGGCGCTGATCTGTGAGGCATTCCCCACATCGACATTGCTGAGGTGGTTCCAGCCTGCGTTCCGGAGACCTGTATCGAAGGCTGCCGCCTTCATGTTGTCCTTTCTCCATATGCTCGCCACGGTAGGGAGGTAGAAAGTTTCATTGTTTTTCTGGTCGAGGGCAAAGTTCTGGTAGAATGGAAAAAGGGCGTTGGAGCCCATAACAGGATCATAGTATTTCAGCAGGGTATCGGGGAGTTGCGAATAAATGTTTTTCGTATGCATATCCTGGTCGAACTGCGACGTCCAGATATTTCCGCTGTAGGCTGATATCACACAGAACTCCCATGCAGAGGCTACTGCAGTCGCAAAACCATCGTAACAGATATCGATGTTGAACCAGAACTCCCCGGGATTATCGGTAACGGTGTAGTACCAGTTGTTATCCTGAAGTCCTCCAAGGATCCAGTCTTCCCCCTGGGAACTGTGGTCGATGGCTACAGAGTAGAACTGGGTGGTAGTAAGCTTTCCGTTCTGGCGATCCCAGTAAATATGAGCGCTGTCGGCCATGCAATCCTTGGTGCGGTAAACCCCGCCGTCGTTGGCCATGAACATCGTCTTTGAATCGGAGGGAAGAAATACGATGCCGTGCTGGTCGGGATGGATCTGGTGAAGAGAGTCCATATCGTATGGAGAACCACCCAGGAAGGCAGTCTGCAGGCTGTCGGCAAACCCGTTGTCGGAACGGTAGAGGCACATCCCGCCCAGGAAAACCACATCCTCATCATCGGGCTTTACCCCCATGGTGAAACAGTAGCCGCCGTAAACGACCAGGGAGAAAGGCCAGGTGTTGATGCTGCCGTCCCCGTGGCCCGGGATTCCCATGGTCCTGTTCTGCCAAACGGCAGAGTCGGCCAGAGGGCTCCAGGTCATCTTCCAGAAGGTGTTCACGGAGTTGGTGTAACCATTGAAAGGATTGAGGTCGGGTGATTGTGACTCGGTGAAGACATATACGACATTCTCGTTTGAGGGAGCAACGGCAAGACGTGTTACGCGGTTGTCGGTCGGGAACCCCTTCGGGGTGATCTCCTCCCATGATGTTCCATTGGCGGAACGCCAGATCCCCTTCTTGCCCGGTGGCTCGATGGACCAGCCATAGCCGCTGAGCGCGGCATAGAGGATGCCATCTGAGGTCACGGCAAGGTCGGTGCAGTAGGATTTATTCACCAGGTCCCCCAATACGACTTGCCAGTTCTCCCCGCCGTCCTCCGATCGCATGATTGCGCCGTAGCATGCGGCATAGACTATGTCCTTATCTGTGGTAACGGGATCGGTGAGGATGCGCCAGGTTCCCTGGAAGACATCTTTCAGGACTCCCAGTTCGCCACCCTGTGTTGATGCGAGAGGCTGCCAGGTGGCTCCATTATCGGTCGATTTGAAGATCCCGTTTCCGATGCCTACCGTGCGCACACTGGTGCTGACGTTACGGTTGGTGGTGCTGAGCAGCTCTCCGGTGCCGTAATACCAGATATTATGCTTCCCGGGCCGGCGGTCCTGTACGATACAGGTGGCACTCTGTTCATCGTCGGGGGCGGTAACCTTATGCCAGAGTCCTCCGCCGTTGTTCGATTCCCACATCCCGCCCGAGGCGCTTCCCGCAAGGATATGATCTTCGTTGTCGATGTCGATGGCTATGCAAAGCATGCGGCCGCCAATGTTAGCCGGACCGCGCCAGTCCCACGTCTGGCCCGCCATCAGCTTTTTCACAGGGAGGTCCGAGGCAAAGGCAAGCTCACGAGACCGGATATCGGAAGGAATCGTACCTGTTTTCGGGTCGCGGAGCATATTGAACTGGTGCTCGACCTGCAAGGGGAGCAACATGGCGCCGGGAAGTTTTTTCCTTTCCCGGGATATCTCTTTTTTTACTGATGATACGGGAGTACTGCCCGGTTTGTGGGCAATGAAATACCATACTGCGGCCCCGGCAATGAACGGGACAAGCAGCAAAAGACCGGCTTTTTTCATTTTAAAGGGTTAAGGATAAAACAAATATACGATATCAATTCAGGAAAATCAATGATATAAAGAGGATCCCCATACGTTAAAAGAATTTTTCGCTATAAATGAAAGGGTATATCCTTGCTTTGAAATAGTTTGTCAACTTCGAACTTATACAGGATTTCGCAAAATTCATCCTCTGCGGCAAAGGTCCCATGGGTGTAAAATGAAGAGGCCCTGCACCCCCCTGCACAGGTCGCAACAAAGGGGCAATTTTTGCATTTCGGGATCTCGTATGACCTGGTGCGGGTACTGCTGTTCCGGCTCCGGCTGAAGATCGCTTCAAACTCCTCCTCAAGAATGTTCCCGATGATGAACTCCTTTTCTCTGAGTAAATGACAGGGATAAACATCGCCGTTCCAGTTGATGTCGATCGTGGACCAGCCGTTGCCGCAGACATATTTACTGCAGATATCACGGGTGGTTCCATGCAGATCTGCGTTGATTGCTGCATGACCTGTTCCGGAGAGATCAAACTCCCGGTTGATCTTTTCAAAGGTATCAATGATAGTTCTCCGCAGGGAAGCCTGTTTAAGGGAGATCAGGTTCGCTTTGGGTGCATGCGGGAACTTCCTGAGATGATTGGGTGCGAACTGGCCGCCGTTCCTGCAGGCGAACCTCGCCAATTCCTCCATTTCGTAAAGGTTGCCCTCATGCAGGGTAGGGGCGAGTGAAAATGGAACCTTGTGCTTTATAAGGTTCATGATCCCGGTCATGGTGGACTGAAAACTGTTTCCACGGGTAAGGCAGTGAGTCCCGGGTGAAATCCCATCGATGCTGACCTGTATTAGTTTCAGGTTCCTGTACGTGCCCAGTTTCCGGGCACAGAAGTCATCGATCAGGGTGGCATTCGTGCCGGTCACGAAAGAGAACCCGTGTTCCCCGATGAGATCCATGATCGTGAAAATGTCCGGATGGGTAAATGGCTCCCCCCCGGTAACGGCGATCTTTGCACGGGGACTGACATTTCTGAGCCTGGTGAGAATGATCGAGGCGTTTTCAGCATCCATTTCGTTGCCACTGCGGATGTGTTCATCGCCTATATAACAGTAAAGACACGACAGGTTGCATCTTGTCGTGACAGAGAGGTAAACATGTTGCAGCGGGCCGGGGTCCTCCTCCAGACGATGCTCCCTGAGCCACCCCTGCTGTGCCAGTTTTTTCATGAAGATCCGGATGAAATCACCGGCCGTTTCACCGGTACATCCGACCTCTTCCAGAACTTTCCTGACCGTGATCTCCTTTTCCTGAAGCGGTACCCCGGAGATCTTTTTAAAAGCGTAATATTCGGCAGGGGAGAATAAACTTACCGCACCTGTTTCGGGTGTGCTGACAAGATAATGATCCCGGATTTTCCTTACACGGGGTTTCATGGGCAGGGTCAGAAGCCTGCCTTGGTGCAGTTCTCCCCGAAGACTCCTATCTCGGTACATCCCGATCCCATGCCTGTCTTTGTACAGGCTGAACCACCCATCCCGATATCTCCGCAATTGGGGATCACTCCGCCGGCAACCTTCTCCAGCTCCTTTTCATTCAGGATAAAATCCTCTTTCTTAGGTTTATTGGCTGGCTTTTTTACAGTTTTTTTTGACTTCATACCATCGTTATTGATTTTCTAATCGATCCCGGGAATTCTCGGAGCCATCAGGGGGGGCCCCCCTCGCAATATTCGTTACAACTGCCGCATTCGGAACTCGTGGTCCAGCCCCCTGCGACGGCTTCCAGTTCCACTTCGCTCAGTTCATGGTTATCCACTGCAACTGGCCTGGCAGGAAGGATCAGGTAAACCGTATCACGATCCTCCTCCATTATCTCTATTTTCAAGGACTGGGGGATTTTTATACCCATTTCACTTTCAATAGCTCCCCGTGGGTCAGACTTTAGTCGTGACCTGAAGGACTCATCTTTCATTGCCTTTTCAATGATCTTCCTTTCAAGGAATTTTTTCTGGTTGGGTGTTTCCATAATTTATGCTATTTAGGTATTTGGATTTTACCACTTTTGCTCGGGCTGACCCAGACCCCGCCCGGGGGATTCCCGCAGGGCTGGCCATCAGCGATCCTGTTCACCATCACTTCCGATCCCGACAGTGTGCTCCCATCGGGCCGGCAGATGATCAGTGAACCCGAAGGGTCATTATAGAATTTCACACCGACATATCGTCCGCAACTGTCTGTATCGCCTGTCCATTTTATAGTTCCTTTGTCACCAACCGAGGGGCTCCAGCTTAACAGGGTTCCCTTCACCATCTGTTTGCCGGGTGTCGGCTGGTTGAGTGAGACAAGCAGGATAGCCACCGCGGCAGCAATGATGAGCCCGGTGATGAACCCCTTAATAAAAATTTTGTTTTTTATCACTCCGATTGTCAGTTTTTCCATGGTCGCAGAGTTAAGCCGATGATTGATCTATTAAAATTACAATAGTTTTTTATACGAACTATTATTAAATACAAGTGAAGTGGTGAAAAGTTGGTGTTCAGTTCACTCAAAAATCAATACCGAGGGCGTTTTTTCAGGGAAAGCAAGGCGCAGCATTTCATAACCGATCCCTGAAACCCCTTGGAAGAAGCCCGGATTGAAGAAGTCATCTTTTGCGGAAAAAAGGTAGAAATGGCCTTTCTTTTCAGCCTGCCTGATGACCCTTCCCGCCATCTCGTAAACCACTTTCCTGAGCTGCAGGTCGTTTCCCTCCCGGGCGCATCTGAGAAGAAATTCAATCCTTCCGAAATTTCCGCAACAAAGATGGTCGGCATAACGAAGGGGCGCCTTCAGCGTCGTGTTTTTTGCTGCCAAAATGTTCGCACTGATCGTCTCATTATTTAACAGCGGGCTTCCTGCCAGTCTAGCCAGGCCGACCCCCGGGGCTCCGTGACACCAGCTGTTCATAAACCGCGGCTCATCCGTTGACCAGGAGAATGACCTGATGTCGGCCCAGTTCCCATGTATGGAAGAGAAGAGGCGGTTCTCATACAGGATTGCCTTTTCTGCGGTCTCACGGTAACGGATCTCCCCGGTGGCTTCGTACAGTTTCAACAGTGCATAGGCAATTCCGGCGGAACCGTGTGAAAACCCGCCGGGCATGAGTCCAGGCATCGTTTTCCATCCAAAAGTACCATCTGATGCGAATGAGACATTTTGCACCAGGTGCTCCCCGCAAAAAACCGCCTTCTCCAGCATCTCCCTCTCCGAGGTCTCCTTGTAAAGGGTCAGCATTCCCAGGATACAGCCGGCACTTCCCGAGATGATATCGTATATTTTGTCGCGACTGATCAGCTCCCGGTCAATGATACCGGCTACCATCATGGCATCATCAACGAAAGAGGGGTCACTCAGAAATCCGGCGATCCTGACCAGTGAATAGATGAGCGACGAAAGTCCAGAACCAATACCGGTATTGAATTCCCTGAACAAACTCCTGTTCTTTTCAATATGCTCAAGTCCCTGCCGGAGCGACCGGATGGTACATTCGTTCAGCCGACCGGCTACAGGGTCGCCGGTTATGCTGAACAGGGCAGAGAGATAGAGGGCGACACCGGCAAACCCGTCATAAAGGAATACCGACATGGGTTGCATGCGGTAGCGCTCTGTCGCCGGTACAACTCCGACCGAGATCCAGGAACAGCTTCCATCCTTTGAAAAGATTGCTTCTTTTTGCAAAATCCGGGTAATCTCCAACGATTTGCCCAGAAAGTCATCCGGGAATGGAGCCGTCAGATCTTCCTCCTCGGGAGTATCAGTCTCCAGTGGGTTAGCTGAGACATTGTGCCGGATCTCCCTGAAAAAGAGTGAGGCCCGGATGAACCTGATCTGTTTGGCCAGCTCCTTCTCATCTAGTTCCGGCAGGCGTTCCAGCACTTTCCTATAAACGGGAATGGTCATGAATTCCTGGCTGATGATCCCGGTATTATCTTTCAGGTCGGAGCTGTCGGAGTTGGCCCAGAAAATTGGAAAATCCATCTCCTCCATCTGACGGTATTCCGATTTGAAGACTACCCAGTAAGGGTTAGGAGCGTCCGAATGGAGGAAGGCCCGTGCAAGCAGTTCCAGCCGGATGCCGCGGTCGCTTCCATCACGCATGAATTCCGGTTTTAACAGGTTCTTCTGGATGATGCCATAGATCCTGGTGGAACGGAATATGAAGCGCAGCTCTTTTCCGGCAAACAGGTGAAGGGGGATCCCGCTCCTGTGGAGGAGGGTAAGCCGGTAAAAGTCAGAAAACCCGGAGATGATCTCGTCTGTGAACGGGGCAGGCGGCTGCTTTTTTCCGTTGAGAAGCGGGATATTCGGCAATTCCTGGATCGGGTAAGGAACATAAGAGAGATCCATAATGTCGGTATTGACTGCATCCCAGCGGAGCTGCCTGTAAGGGGATTCCGACCGGTCATAACTTCCAATCCCGCTGACATCAAAAATGAAGCCCTCTTTTCCTGTGACCCAGGCCGGCAGAAGTCCGGTCCGGAAGACCGATGTTCCGAACTGCATATTGGCCAGATAGGAGGCCGTGTCGGTAAACTCCTCCATGAAGGTTTTTCCATCGTGGTGCATCACCGATTCGAGATCGATGATCACCGGGCAGGCGCCTGCGGCGATCAGGTTCTCCTTGTGGCAGTCGTTGCCGTTCAGCAGGTAGATCAGTCCCACCAGGGCACCGATGCGTTTATAGTAACCTGTAACCTCCTGCTCTGAGGTGCACGGGGCCGGCTCGATGAATCCTACCCAACCATAGTTCCCGCGGTTGATTACATCGATGGGCTTCAGCTGCGGGGTCAACCCTTTTTCATTATACCAGGAGAGCAGTTCCGACCAGGCCAGCTCCAACTCAAGGTTCTTGGGTTTGTAAATCAGTTTAAGTCCTGACTCGAAAGCCAGGGAAATAACGCTCTTCCCATGGTTGTGAACATCGGAGATCCCTCCTTTGAAACCAATCAGTTTACCCGGCGGAATGGCTCCGGCAAAATGACTTTTTATGGTATCATAATCATTATCCAGCCTCGAGATGAACAATAGGCTGTTGTTCTCCCAGTTTTCCTTAACAGTGGTGATGATGCGGGCAAGAACGCTGTATTCGGCAAAGAGATCAGGCCAGCCCCCGTTCAATATCTTATTCACGAACTCAAGGTAAAGGCCGCTCTCCGGCTCCACAGTCTCCGCCAGTGAGTTCAGGATCCTCTCAAGGGTTGTCTGTCGTATTGCCCTGAAGGCCTGGAACTCTAAGAAAAGAACCTGCGACATATACATCGACAGGAGTGAGGCAAGCTGAAGGTTCATCAGATGACGGGACTCCGGAGTAAAGAGCCGGTCCGATGCACCGCCGGCTTTTGCCGTAACCCGACGTGTCGCGAAGAGAACAACCGGTGTGAGGATATGAAGGAAGGGGATCTTTTTTTCCGTTCCCGCACCGAAAATGGTGGTCATCTCCGCATTCACCCCTTCCGGCGGATAGTCAATAAGAAATCCGAGCATCTCCCGGAATGGATCTACCCAGCCGGGAAGCCGATCCTCACTGGAAACAGTAAAGGTCCCGAGAAGGGCTGGCAGGTCGGTCCCGGCGATTCCGTCATTTTCGAGGCGGCGTTTAAACATCTCATCATCCCCGGGTCCGACTGATTTTTTCCATGCTTCCAGCCGGTCGGTGAATCTCCGGCCTGCAGCCGCTTCTGTATTGAACCGCACGCGCTCTTCAAATTTCTGACGGAATGGAGCCGCTTTACCCGCTAGTTGCAGGTAGTAGCTCAGACCTGGTTTGACTGGCATAGGATTTCTCTCTCGGCAGACGGATAACGATCTCTCATCAGCAGCAGTAGGTCCATTGGGTTTCGAAATCCATGGATGCTGTAATACCGCCGGCGACGGAGTTCAGTTCTGCTTCCGTCAGTTCTTCCTGTGTTTCTGCCGATTGTTCCCGGGGAAGAACAAGATAAACCTCACCGGGTTTTTCTTCAACGACATGGATCTTCATCCCTGCCGGGATCTTCATCCCAAGCTCATTTTCAATGGCAACCCTGGGATCTTCAAGAAGCAGTTGCCTGAATTTTTCATCCTTCACGGCTTTTTCAATAAGCCTTTTCTCCAGTTGTTCCTTCTGCAGGTTTTGCATGGTATGTTTTTTTATTGGTTTATAATATCTGGTCGTATCATCGTCCCGAAATACCCCTTTACCTCGTTGGGAATTCCTTTCCGGTAAACAAATTTCAGGTGGTTGATACCGCAAATATACCGGATCGGGTAGAGAAGCTGAATCGTTCTTTTTCCGCAAAACCGGAGCAGGGCCTCACGCTTTGTCTCGAGCAGCAGTCCGTCAGAAACCAGCTGATCCATCACGCGGGTCCACCTCGGATCATGCTGCGGCTGGCTTAGCTTACCAAGATAAAGCTCCATGCCCAGGAATGGCAGGACCGATCTCCCGATATTGATGTTATAAACGATCCGGTCGAAAATTGTGGTTAACCTTCCTGACAACTCACCGGCCACATTGGTATCGTCCGGCCAGCCGATATCGCTGAGGTACCTGGTCATCGCATCTCTCGGGAGAGATGTTACAACCAGCCGGATGACCTCTGTTTTTCTCGGGATCATAAAACCCACCTGGAAGATGCTGGCTCCTTCCGGAAGTGTCATGATGGCATTTCTCAGTGTGGCGGAGATATCCCGGGGAAACCTGATACCGAAGAGAATACCGTAAATCTCATCCAGGACCTGACGGGTCGATTTCCATTGCCCGGTCCGCCCCGTCTCTTTTTTTTCCCTGATCCCGAAAAAAATATTAGGAATGAT